>NZ_JBFUKG010000010.1:0-227539 GCF_056400945.1 Polaromonas sp. P4_H1
GTGTGCGGACCCTCAACGAGCAGCTGGCCTACCGCGACCAGCACCGCCTGTCGACCGAGAAATCGCGCGAAGCCTACCTGCAGCAGTTCGAGCTGGGCCAGCGCACGCTGCTGGACCTGCTGGACAGCCAGAACGAATACTTCCAGGCCAACCGCTCCTACGTCAACGCCAGCTACGACCAGATCATTGCGCAGGCGCGCACGCTGGCGGGCATGGGGCAGCTGGTGACGGCGCTCAACGTCAAGCGCGCCGATGTGCCCGGCGCCCAGGATGCGGGGCAGGACCGCTCCGGCATCGACCCGGCCGAGCTGTGCCCGCAGGATGAGACCGTGGTCGACACCATGGAGAAGATCAAGGCTGGAACAGTCATTCCACCGCGTGCGCGTGCGACCCCGACCTCCGCCGTGCAGCCGCTGCCCGGAAAGATCAGCCTGGCGGCCGATACGCTGTTTGACTTCGACAAAGCGACCATCAAGGCTGGTGGCACCGGCAAGCTTGACGCGCTGGTGGATCGCCTCAAGGCTGTCAACATCGACGTGGTGATCGCCGTGGGCCATACCGACTCCGTGGGCTCGGATGCCTACAACCAGCGTCTGTCGCTGGCACGCGCCGAGTCGGTCAAGGCCTACCTGGTGAGCAAAGGCGTGGATCGTCAGCGCATTCGTACCGAGGGACGCGGTGAAAGCCAGCCAGTGGCCGACAACGCCACCGCAGAAGGCCGCGCCAAGAACCGTCGCGTGGACATCGAAGTGGTGGAGCGGCCTGCTGCCAAGTAAGGTGCCAGCGGGCTGAACCTGGAACCTGGAAATTTGAACCGGGCAGGGAGGAGGGTGGTGATGGCGCTCAGCCGTCGCCACCCTTTATTTTTTATCCACTCGTGCGGCTTGTGGGGGCCTGACTTGCCTTGGCTATCTTGAGCGGGTGCCCAATACCGCAGCGCCCAAAATCATCGCGGCAGCAATGGCGATGGTGGCGGTTAGTGCCCTGCCACTGACCACCAGCAGCAAGGCGGTGGAACCCAGGGGCGTCAGGTAACTCAAGATGCCGATCTGCCGCGCATCACCGAGTTTGAGCGCCTTGTCCCACAGAAAAAACGCAGCACCCAGCGGGCCCAGTCCCATCACCGCCAGCAGCAGCCAGTCGCGCCCTGACAGCGCCACCTGCGGCTCCAGCGCCCAGTGGCACAACAGCGATAACAGGCCCGATACCAGGCCGAACAAACCAATCGCTGCGGTGGGAAATCTTTTGCCCGTCAACGCGGCACGCTTGGTTTGCAGCGAGTAGTTGGCCCATATGAAGGCGGATGCCAGCGCCAGCAGGTAACCCGGGCCAGCGCCCCAGCCGGCGTGGTTGAGCGCCATACCCGCCGGCTCGCGCCCGCCCAGGATGGCAAGGGCCGCGCCGGCAAAGCCCACCAACGCGGCCACGACATGGACGCCGCGCAGTTTGACACCGGGCAGGTACAGCGGTGCGAGCACCACAATCAACAAGGGCCAAAGGTAGTTGACCAAATTGACCTCGACGGCCGGCGCGATGCGCAGCCCTATGAACAGCAGGAAGTGAAAACCAAACAGGGTAAACACCCCCAGGCCGAGCGTGCTTGGCGCGACCCGCCATTGCCGCCGGTCTTTCACCACGTACGGCAAAGCCAGAACGCTGCCAATGATCAATGCGAGACCCGTGAGCAGGAAGGGCGGTACATGTTTGAGCGACACCCCGAGCGAGGCGAGCGCGGCCCATAAGGCGATTGCACCCAGTGCATATAAATTGGCTTGCATGGCCTCAAGGATAGAGGCAGCTGGCGCGCCCCATCGTCGCGCAAGCACGCTTTGCTGTTGCGCAACGACGGTTTTGGGGTGGATTCAGGGCGCAAACCCCGGTACGCCCGTGCTACATCCGGTAACAAGCTTCACGTTTGAGTTCACACCAGACACTTGGCCGGTATGTGACGGGATTGAAATGCTTGTGCAGGCAAGATTTTCAAGGAGAACCTTATGAAAAAACTCGCAGTGTTGTTGCTGGTACTGGCCGGTTTGTCGGGTTGTGTGGCTTACCCGGCTCATTACGATGAGGGGCGAGGCTATCGCTATCGCGACGGCGCATCCCAGGGCTATGGTGGTTATGGCGACCGGGACGGCGATGGTGTGCGCAATCGCAACGACCGCTATCCATACGATCCGCGTCGGTATTAGGTCGGTATCAGCGAGGCCTGCGCAAGCCCTCGCGGTCCGTGACCGCCCGGATTCGGGCGGTCTGCTGCGCTGTATTTTTGCCAATAGCGGGCTATTGGCTGCAAAACACGCCTGGTAGCCCGTCCCGACCGGCGCACCAAGAACTCGCGCGGACTTATGCAGCGCTTTCCAGGCCTTCAAGAGAGGGCCAATGCCGCCGCATCGCCGCCGTCAGCGCCGAGGGTGACTGGTAACCGCAGCGCAGGGCTGCCTCGACCACGCTGACACCGCTGGCGCGCAGCTGCCGGGCTTGCGCCAGACGCTGATGGCGCAGCCACTGCATCACGCTCTGTCCGGTTTCGCGGCGACAACGCGCCGCGAACTGGGTGGGACTTAAAAATACCTGCGCCGCCAGTTGCGCCACGCTCAACGGTTCATGCAAATGGCGCTGCGCCCAATGGGCAAGCTGCTGCCAATCTACAGGGCGTACGGGGCGTTGGCTATGCTGCGCCGTACCGAGCGAAGGCGTGCCCCAGGCATCCAGCAGCAAGGCCGGGCCGTAGTGCCGGGTCAGTGGGCCGGGTTGTTCAATGGTGTGCACCAGGTAGCGGGCCAGTGCCAGCGCCTGCTCGGGCCGGGCCGGTTGAGATGCGCAACGAGCCCAGCCCTTGTCGGCGGTGTCCAGCACCAGGCAGCGGCTACCTGAACGGGCTTCAAAATCATGGCGCTCGCCGGGTGCAATCACGCAGCCGTCACCCGTGCCAATGCGCTGGCCGTGGCCTTGCACTTCGAGTTCGAGCACACCATCCAGGCCCAGCAACACTTGAAAATGGGTATGCGCATGGCTGCCGTGTGAAGCGCCGTAGCGACGCAGCGACAGCGAGCCCTGCGGCGTGTTCATGTCAAAGGGTGACGCTGGCCGCGCTGTCTGCTTTTTCAGCCACGCCTGCGGCATGCGCCTGCTGGTCGGCGTGGTAGCTGGAGCGCACCATCGCACCCACGGCGGCGTGGGTAAAGCCCATTTTGTAGGCTTCCTCTTCAAACATCCTGAAGGTGTCGGGATGCACATAGCGGCGCACCGGCAGGTGGCTGGTCGACGGCGCCAGGTACTGGCCGATGGTCAGCATGTCGATGTTGTGCGTGCGCATGTCACGCATGACCTGCAAAATCTCTTCGTCGGTTTCACCCAGGCCGACCATGATGCCGCTCTTGGTGGGCACGTCGGGGTGCAGCGCCTTGAATTTCTTGAGCAGGTTCAGTGAAAACTGGTAGTCGCTCCCGGGACGCGCTTCCTTGTAGAGACGCGGCGCGGTTTCGAGGTTGTGGTTCATCACATCGGGTGGCGCCGCCTTCAAAATTTCGAGCGCGCGGTCGTCGCGGCCGCGGAAATCGGGCACCAGGATTTCGATGGTGGTGCCGGGCGACAGTTCACGAATCTTCTGGATGCATTCCACAAAATGGCCGCTGCCGCCGTCGCGCAGGTCGTCACGGTCCACGCTGGTGATCACGACGTATTTGAGCCTGAGTGCGGCAATGGTTTTGGCCAGGTTCTCGGGCTCATTCACGTCCAGCGGGTCGGGCCGGCCGTGGCCGACGTCACAGAACGGGCAGCGGCGCGTGCATTTGTCGCCCATGATCATGAAGGTGGCGGTGCCCTTGCCGAAACACTCGCCGATGTTGGGGCAACTGGCTTCTTCGCACACGGTGTTGAGCTTGTTTTCCCGCAGGATCTGCTTGATCTCGTAAAAGCGGGTGGTCGGGCTGCCGGCCTTGACGCGAATCCAGTCGGGTTTCTTCAGCACTTCGGCACGTTCGACCTTGACTGGAATGCGCGACAGCTTGGCCGCCGCCTTCTGCTTGGCCAGCGGGTTGTAGGTTTCCAGGGCCTGGACGTCGCGGACGACTGGATTGGTGGCTTCTGATGTGCTCATGTCGGGTGCCGTTTGCCCTGAGCCTGTCGAAGGGCTGGGTAATCCGCTGATGGCCGGCAGGAACCGGGGGCTTCGACAGGCTCAGCCCGAGCGGGGAATCAGGGTGCCAGATAGCTTGACAGCTTCTGCCCCAACACGTCCGCAGCCTCTTGCCACGTGACAGATACGCCGATTGTACGAAGGTCGACTGTTTTCAGCCCGGCATAGCCGCAGGGGTTGATGCGCGAGAAGGGTTCCAGGTCCATGGCCACATTGAGCGCCACGCCGTGGTAGGTGCAGTGGCGGCTGACCTTGATACCCAGCGCGGCGATCTTGCCGAGGCCGCGAAAAGGATTGGCCGGGTCCAGCGGCCCGGTCAGCGCGGCGTGGGAGGCCGGGTCGTCCAGCCGCACATAAATGCCGGGCGAGCCGGTGACGCGGTGCCCTGTGACGCCAAAATACAACAGAGTCCTGATGACCGACTCCTCGATCCGGTAGACGTATTCCTTGACGTAGTAGCCGGCGCGCTTGAGGTCGATCAGCGGGTAAGCCACCACTTGGCCCGGACCGTGAAAAGTCACCTGCCCGCCGCGGTTGGTCTGCACCACCGGGATGTCACCCGGGTTCAGGATATGATCGCTTTTGCCCGCCAGGCCCTGCGTATAGACCGGTGGATGCTCACAAATCCATAGCTGATCACCCGAATCATTGGGCTGCAATGGGCTTTCGCGTGAATGTTCCAGGTTGCGCGCAGCCGTGAAAGCCTGCATGGCTTCATAGGTGGGCAAGTAGTCCACCCGGCCCAGGCGGCGGATCAACACGGTACGGCCGCCGCGCCGGGCCGCCCCAAGCAAGGCCAGCCCCCTCGGGGGGCAGCGACCCGCGCAGCGGCGAAGCGTGGGGGCAGCATTTTTAGAGCACCACTTTGACCATGGGATGGGTGGACAGTGTCCGGTAAAGCTCGTCCAGCTGCTCGCGACTGGTGGCGGTCACCGTGATGGTGACGCCCAGGTATTTGCCGCCCTTGCTTTCGCGCAGCTCGATGGTGGTGGCGTCAAACCCGGGGTCGAACTGGCGGGCCACGGCGGTGATCGCGGCCACCAGCCCATCGACTTTCACGCCCATGACCTTGATGGGAAAGAGGGACGGGTAGTCGATCAGCGACTCCTGTCGCGGTGCGGGCTCGGGCGTGGCTTTCGGTGGGGTTGTCGGCGGGTGTTTCGGTGAAGTCGTCATGTGGATTGCTCTCGTTTGGCCTGCTGGTATGCAGCGTACAAGCTGGCATAGATGGGGCCGGGCCGGCCGTTTCCAACGGGTTGGCCGTCCAGCCGCGTGACCGGCAGCACTTCCTTGGTGGCCGATGACAGCAGCAGTTCGTCGGCCGCCAGCACCTCGGCGCGCGTGATGCGCCGCAGCTCAAACCCCAGCCCCAGGGCGCGGCACATTTCCTCCATCAGGCCATAACGGATGCCTTCGAGCACCAGCTGGTCCTTGGGCGGCCCCATCACCTTGCCGTTCTTGACGACCCAGACGTTGCTCGAGGCCGCTTCGCTCAGGTAGTCGTCACGAAACATCACGGTTTCGACCGCGCCGGCGTCCACGCTGATCTGGCGCGAAAACACTGCACCCAGCAGACTGACGCTCTTGATGTGGGCCTTTTCCCAACGGAAGTCGTCTGCGGTCACGCAGGCCACGCCTTCTTCACGCTGCTGTGGGCTGGGCAGCTTCAAGGCGTTGGTCATGACGAAGACTGTGGGCGTCAGGCCGGGCAGCATGGGGTGGTCGCGCATGGCCACGCCGCGGGTGACCTGGATGTAGATCAGCTGATTGCCTTTCTCCATATCGGCCGGCATGAACTGGGCGTAAGACGCCATCAGTTTGAGCGTGAGTTCGCGCCACTCGGCATGCGTCATGGGGTTGGCGATGCGCAGTTCTGCCAGGCTGCGGTCCAGCCGCGCCATGTGCTGCTCAAAGCGAAACAGCTTGCCCGCGTAGGCCGGCACCACTTCATACACGCCGTCACCGAAGATGAAGCCGCGGTCCAGCACGCTGATCTTGGCGTCTTTGAGGCTGGTGAACTCACCGTTGAGGTAACACGGTGTGTCGGGCAGGGCGTTGGCGGGAGGGGACGTCATGGTGATTGGGGAGAAGGAGAAATAGAACTAAGAGAAGGAAGAGAAGGAAGAGAAGAAAGAGAAGAAGGACAAATCGAAGGGCGTATTGCAAGCATGTGGGAGGGTGTGCAGGCAGCGCCCATTTTCTACCGATGGCGGCGCTTGAACCAGACACGCAGGCGCCAGACGAGTTTGACCAGCATGTAGCCCGTTATCGAGCCACCCACCGCAAAGATGCCCATGCCCAGAATGGCCGGGGCGCCAAAGGCCGTCAGCCAAGCCAGCACGCCGGCACCCTCCGCCACGGGCGGCGGGGGCGGGGCGTGCAGCAACAGGCTGCCCACCCGGTAGGCCAGCCAGAGCCAAAAGCCTATGGTGAAGGGGTTGGTGATCAGCGTGGCGCCTGCCGCCACCGGAATATTGGCGCGCCACCAGACGCTGTGGGCCGCCGCCACCACAAATTGCGCGAACGGAATGGCGAAGGCCCAGAAGATGCCAATGGCCACACCACGGGCCACTGATTCGTGGTGAGGGCGCCACAGCTGGGGGTCCAGCACCCGGTGGGCGATCGGTTTGAGCCAGGGGTGGGCCGACAGCGTTTCGCGGGTAGGCAGGGATGCCTTCACCCGGCCTGCCAGGCTTGTGCGCCGAGACACCGTGCTCTTATTCGCTCTCACGGCAAGGCTTGGAAAAAAAACTGGTCAACGCTGGTCCTCTTCATATCAGGCCAGGAAGATGACAGCGGCGATGGCCAGGACGCCCAATGCCAGGTTGGTCATGGCGAGCGTGGCGATCTGTCCGACGCGACGGCCGCCTTCAGGCCAGTTCGAATCGCCGAGGGCCTGTTTCATGCGGCGAAAGGGGCCGAAATAAAGATGGCCAAACAGTGCGAACATCAGCAGCCCGATGCCGAGCATCAGGTGCCAGCCAACCGGCGCGTTTTTCATGCCAACGCCCAGCAGCATGGCCAGGCCGCTCAGGAGCAGAACGCCGATGGCGGGCCATACCACCCTGAAAAACCGGTGCAGGACTTGCGCAATCAGCGGCAGCCGCTGGGGTGGCGCCATCAGTTCCGCCGCGGCAGGGCGCAAGGCAAACAGCATGAAACTCACGCCACCCAGCCAGGTGATGGCGGCAAGGACATGGAGAAATTTCATCAGGGCGTGCATGGCAGGACTTCTTTCATGAATGAGGCGGACGACCATGGGGTGGGAGGCCAAAACATCGATTGTGGCCCACCCGGCAGCGCACTTGAACAGGCGTGTCAATTGCCTTTAATTCAGATTCAAATTTCGGGTTTTGTCGGCGCGGTGGGGTTTCTACGTATAATCAAGGGCTTTGCTGGCAACGGCCCTGTAACCCTACCGTAATTTGTGATGTCCAAAATAGCAAATTCGGCCGCCGATTCCGAAGTTCGGAGTTCTGCGAAGGATGTGGGGGAGATTGATGAAGATGGTGCGGGCGGCGAGGGTTTCAAGCCCTTGACGCGCGAAGAAGCCCAAAAGCTTCGTGAGGCGAAGCCTTCTGTCTCTCCGTGGGCGGTATTGGCGGGGCAGCTGATGGCCGGTGTTCTGGTGGCGTGTGTTGCCTGGGTGCTGACCGGAAGGCAAGGTGCAGGCTGGTCGGCGTTGTATGGCGCGCTGGCGGTGGTGGTGCCGGGTGCCCTGTTCGCACGCGGCCTGACCAGCAAGGTGTCTTCCATGAGTCCGGGTGCTGCGGTCGTTGGATTTTTTTTGTGGGAAATGGTCAAGATTGGCCTGACGGTGGCGATGTTGTTTGCCGCCCCCCGCATGGTTTCGGATTTGAGCTGGCCAGCCCTGCTGGTCGGTTTGGTGGTAACGATGAAGGTGGTCTGGCTGGTGCTTTGGTTCCAGTCCCGATCGAACAGATTAGCCTAGTCAATATTAAGAAGAGTTGAGTGATGAGTTCTGAAGCCACTTTAGCTACTACTGCCCATGGCCCGACGGCCGGTGAATACATCGGCCACCACCTGACGCATTGGCAAAACAAGCCCATGAGCGGCGTCATCGACTTTTCGGTGTACAACCTCGACTCCATTTTCTGGGCGGTGCTGCTGGGCGTCGTCGGCAGCCTCTTCATGTGGCTGGCTGCACGGTCGGCAACCGCCGGTATCCCGGGGCGCTTTCAGGCTGCCGTGGAAATTCTGGTGGAAATGGTTGATACCCAGGCCCGCGGCATCATCAAAAACACCCACAGCCGCAAGCTGGTTGCGCCATTGGCGCTGAGCGTCTTTGTCTGGATTTTCCTGATGAACGCGATGGACCTGCTGCCCGTGGATCTGCTGCCCAAGATCTGGGCGGGGATTTATGGTGCTGCCGGTCATGATGCACACCACGCCTACATGCGGGTTGTGCCCACGGCCGATCTTTCCACCACGCTGGGTCTGTCTGTCTCTGTCTTGCTGGTCTGCATTGCCTACAACATCAAGATCAAGGGTGCGGGCGGCTGGGTGCATGAGCTTTTCACGGCGCCGTTTGGCAGCCACCCGGTACTCTGGCCGGTCAACTTCCTGATGCAAATGATCGAATTCGCGGCCAAGACGGTTTCGCATGGCATGCGACTGTTTGGCAACATGTATGCCGGCGAATTGGTGTTCATGCTGATTGCGCTCATGGGCGGCGCTGCTGCGGCATCGCTGTCGGGCGTTCTGCTGCCGGTCGGCCAAATCCTGGCCGGTACCGTCTGGGCCATTTTCCACATTCTGATCATCACCCTGCAGGCCTTCATTTTCATGATGCTGGCGCTGGTGTATGTCGGCCAGGCTCACGATCACCACTGAGTTTTTCGGTCTGCTTTCCTTTTCCCGTTTCTCTTTTTCTTTTGTTTGTTAGTTAATTAAATCCATAGGAGCTTTAAATGGAACACGTTCTCGGTCTCGTCGCTTTGGCCGCTGGCCTGATTATTGGCCTGGGCGCTGTCGGCGCATGTATCGGCATCGGCATCATGGGCAGCAAATACCTCGAAGCTGCTGCCCGCCAGCCTGAGCTGATGAATGAACTGCAAACCAAGATGTTCCTGCTCGCAGGTCTGATCGACGCCGCTTTCCTGATCGGCGTGGGTATCGCGATGATGTTCGCGTTTGCCAATCCTTTTGTGCTGAAGTAATCATCACAACATTCGACAGAAAGGCGTTGCCGTGAGTATTAATGCAACCCTGTTCGTCCAGGCGATTGTTTTCGCGATCCTGGTGTGGTTCACAATGAAATTTGTGTGGCCGCCCATTACGAAAGCGCTGGACGAGCGTGCCCAAAAAATCGCTGACGGCCTCGCCGCTGCCGACAAGGCCAAATCCGAACTCTCCGTGGCCAACAAGCGCGTGGAAGAAGAGCTGGCCAAGTCGCGCAACGAATCGGCAGTGCGCCTGGCCGAGGCCGAGCGCCGTGGCCAGGCCCTGATCGAAGAAGCCAAAGCCAAGGCAACCGAAGAGGGCGGCAAGATCATTGCCGCCGCCAAGGTTGAAGCCGAGCAGCAAACCGTCAAGGCCCGCGAGACCCTGCGTGAGCAGGTGGCTGCACTGGCCGTCAAGGGTGCCGAGCAGATTCTGCGCAAGGAAGTCAATGCCGGTGTGCACGCTGACTTGCTGGGCCGCCTGAAGACCGAACTTTAAGCGAGTATATACATGGCCGAACTAGCCACCATTGCCCGTCCCTACGCTGAAGCGCTGTTCAAGGCGTCTGGTTCTGACCTGGGCGCTACAGCCGCCTGGCTCGATGAGCTGGCTGCCATTGCCGCCAACGTGCAATTGCAGCAGTTTGCCGGCAATCCCAGCGTCTCGGCGGCTCAGACCTTTGATGTGATCACGGGCGTTGCCAAAAACCAGCTGCCCGACGCTGCAAAGAATTTCCTGCGCACCGTCATCGACAACGGCCGCATCAGCGTCCTGCCGGAAATTGCCGCCCAGTTTCGCGTGCTGAAAAATGCGCAGAGCGGTTCCTCCGATGCCACGGTATACAGCGCATTTCCGCTGAACGATTCGGGATTGGCTGATCTGGCCGCAACGCTGGAAAAGCGCTTCGGCCGCAAGCTCAACCTCAAGGTGGAGCTGGAGCCGGCCCTGATTGGCGGCGTACGTGTCGTGGTGGGTGACGAGGTGCTGGACACCTCGGTGAAAGCCCGTTTAGAGCAAATGAAAGTGGCGCTGATTTCTTGAGCTGGCGTTTTCGCGCATTCCCCAAGTCTTTAGCCAACAACCTAGAAAGAAGGAAAGAGTCATGCAACTCAATCCCGCAGAAATTTCTGAACTGATCAAGAGCCGTATCGAAGGCCTGACTGTCAGTGCCGACATTCGCAACCAGGGCACCGTGGTCTCGGTGACCGACGGTATTGTCCGCATCCACGGTCTGTCCGATGTGATGCAGGGCGAGATGCTGGAATTCCCCGCAACCGCCGACGGCACGCCCACTTACGGCCTGGCGCTGAACCTTGAGCGTGACTCTGTCGGCTCCGTGATTCTGGGCGAATACGAACACATCGCCGAAGGCGACACCGTCAAGTGCACGGGCCGCATTCTGGAAGTGCCGGTCGGTCCCGAGCTGCTGGGTCGCGTGGTCAACGCGCTGGGCCAGCCGATCGACGGCAAGGGTCCGATCAACGCCAAGATGACTGACGTGATTGAAAAGGTCGCCCCGGGCGTGATTGCCCGTAAATCGGTCGACCAGCCCCTGCAGACCGGCCTGAAGTCCATCGACTCCATGGTTCCTGTCGGCCGCGGCCAGCGCGAGCTGATCATTGGCGACCGCCAGACCGGCAAGACCGCTGTGGCCATTGACGCCATCATCAACCAGAAGGGCAAAGGCGTTTCATGCGTCTATGTCGCAATTGGTCAAAAAGCTTCGTCAATCAAGAACGTGGTGCGCTCGCTGGAGCAGGCCGGCGCCATGGACTACACCATCGTGGTGGCAGCCTCGGCTTCCGAATCGGCGGCCATGCAATATGTGAGCGCCTACTCCGGCTGCACGATGGGCGAGTACTTCCGCGATCGCGGCGAAGACGCACTGATCGTGTATGACGACCTGTCCAAACAGGCCGTGGCTTACCGCCAGGTTTCCCTGCTGCTGCGCCGCCCACCCGGCCGCGAAGCCTACCCTGGCGACGTGTTCTATCTGCACAGCCGTCTGCTCGAACGCGCAGCCCGCGTGAACGAGAAGTATGTTGAAGACTTCACCAAGGGCGCCGTCAAGGGCAAGACCGGTTCGCTGACCGCGCTGCCGATCATTGAAACGCAAGCCGGTGACGTGTCCGCCTTCGTTCCGACCAACGTGATTTCGATCACCGACGGTCAGATCTTCCTGGAAACCAGCCTGTTCAACGCCGGTATCCGTCCCGCTATTAACGCTGGTATCTCGGTGTCCCGCGTCGGCGGTGCTGCCCAGACCAAGCTGATCAAGAACCTGTCCGGTGGTATCCGTACCGACCTGGCCCAGTACCGTGAACTGGCTGCCTTCGCGCAGTTTGCTTCCGATCTGGACGAAGCCACCCGCAAGCAGCTGGACCGCGGTGCCCGCGTGACCGAACTGCTCAAACAGGCGCAGTACTCGCCTTTGTCCATCTCCAACATGGCCGCCACGCTGTTCGCCGTGAACAAGGGCTTCATGGACGACGTGGAAGTCAAGAAGGTCCTGGCTTTCGAGCACGGCCTGCATGCCTTCCTGAAGGACAAGAACGCTGCGTTGATGGCCAAGCTCGAAGCCAACAAAGCCATGGACAAGGATGCCGAGGCCGAGTTGAACACGGCGGTCGCTGCGTTCAAGAAGTCGTTTGCCTGAGCCTGCCCTGAACAGCAAGCTCCACAAACCATCAGGAACCCTTAGGACCAACTATGGCAGCAGGCAAGGAAATACGCGGCAAGATCAAATCGGTGGAAAACACCAAAAAGATCACCAAAGCCATGGAAATGGTGGCGGCCTCCAAAATGCGCAAGGCGCAGGAACGGATGCGCGCGGCCCGTCCTTACAGTGACAAGATCCGCAACATCGCAGCCAACCTGAGTCAGGCCAACCCCGAATACACCCATGCCTTCATGGAGTCCAATGACGCCAAGGCCACCGGGTTTATCGTGGTGACGACTGACAAGGGCCTGTGCGGCGGTTTGAACACCAATGTACTCCGGGCGGTCACCAGCAAGCTCAAGGATCTGCAGGCTGCAGGACATGATGCGCTGGCCGTGGCCATTGGCAACAAGGGCCTGGGCTTCCTCAATCGGGTCGGCGCCAAAGTGGTGTCGCATGCCACCCAGCTGGGTGACAAGCCGCACCTCGAGAAACTGATCGGCCCCGTCAAGGTGCTGCTCGACGCCTACAGCGAAGGCAAGATCAATGCGGTGTACCTGTGCTACACCAAATTCATCAACACCATGCGCCAGGAACCGGTGGTGGAACAGTTGCTGCCGTTGACGGCGGCTCATCTGCAGGCCGACAAGGACCAGCATGGCTGGGACTATATCTACGAGCCGGACGCGCAGACCGTGATTGACGACCTGCTGCTCCGCTATGTGGAGGCGCTGATTTACCAGGCCGTGGCCGAAAACATGGCGTCCGAGCAGTCGGCACGCATGGTGGCCATGAAGGCTGCAACCGACAACGCCGGCAGTGTCATTGGCGAACTCAAGCTGATCTACAACAAAACGCGTCAAGCGGCGATCACGAAAGAACTTTCGGAAATCGTTGCCGGTGCTGCCGCGGTTTAAACCGCCGCACCCGATTTAAAGATTTAAAGAAACGGAAAAGGATTCAATCATGGCTCAGGCTCAAGGCAAGATTGTTCAGTGTATTGGTGCGGTGGTGGACGTGGAGTTTGCGCGTGACCAGATGCCCAAGATTTATGACGCGCTCAAGATGGAAGGCTCCGCGCTGACGCTGGAAGTCCAGCAGCAGCTGGGTGACGGGATTGTGCGTACGATTGCGCTGGGCACGTCCGACGGCCTGCGCCGCGGCAACACGGTGTACAACACCGGCGCCAACATCACGGTTCCCGTGGGCAAGGCCACGCTTGGCCGCATCATGGACGTGCTGGGTGCGCCGATTGACGAGCGCGGTCCGGTTGACCAGACCCTGACGGCCCCGATTCACCGCAAAGCCCCGGCTTACGATGAACTGAGCCCCTCGCAGGAACTGCTGGAAACCGGCATCAAGGTGATTGACCTGGTGTGCCCGTTCGCCAAGGGCGGCAAGGTGGGCCTGTTCGGCGGCGCCGGCGTCGGCAAGACCGTGAACATGATGGAACTGATCAACAACATCGCCAAGGCGCACTCGGGCCTGTCCGTGTTTGCCGGTGTGGGCGAGCGTACCCGTGAAGGCAACGACTTCTACCACGAGATGGCCGATTCCGGCGTGGTGAACCTCGAGAACCTCGGCGAGTCAAAAGTGGCCATGGTGTACGGCCAGATGAACGAGCCCCCAGGCAACCGTCTGCGCGTGGCGCTGACCGGCCTGACGATCGCCGAGTCCTTCCGTGACGAAGGCCGCGACGTGCTGTTCTTCGTGGACAACATCTACCGCTACACGCTGGCGGGTACCGAAGTGTCCGCGCTGCTGGGCCGCATGCCTTCCGCCGTGGGCTACCAGCCAACGCTGGCCGAGGAAATGGGTCGCCTGCAAGAGCGTATTACCTCCACCAAGGTCGGTTCCATCACGTCCATCCAGGCCGTTTACGTGCCGGCGGATGACTTGACCGACCCCTCGCCTGCCACGACCTTTGCCCACCTGGACTCCACCGTGGTGCTGAGCCGTGACATCGCCTCGCTGGGTATCTACCCCGCCGTGGACCCGCTGGATTCGACCAGCCGCCAGCTCGACCCCAACGTGGTGGGTGAAGATCACTACGCCACTGCCCGTGCAGTGCAGGGCACGCTGCAGCGTTACAAGGAACTGCGCGACATTATTGCGATTCTGGGCATGGACGAACTGGCCCCTGAAGACAAGCTGGCCGTGGCCCGCGCCCGCAAGATCCAGCGTTTCCTGTCGCAGCCCTTCCACGTGGCTGAAGTGTTCACCGGCTCGCCCGGCAAGTACGTCAGCCTGGCCGAAACCATTCGCGGCTTCAAGATGATTGTGGCTGGCGAGTGCGATCACCTGCCAGAGCAGGCTTTCTACATGGTCGGCACCATTGACGAAGCGTTTGAAAAAGCGAAAAAAGTTTAACGGGCGGTTCATATGACTACCATCCACGTCGACGTCGTCAGCGCAGAAGAGTCCATCTTCTCCGGTGAAGCCAGGTTTGTGGCTTTACCCGGTGAGGCCGGCGAGCTGGGTATTTACCCGCGCCACACGCCGCTGATCACCCGCATCAAGCCGGGTGCCGTGCGCATTGAAAAAGAGGATGGCACGGAAGAGTTTGTGTTTGTGGCCGGTGGCCTGCTGGAAGTGCAGCCCAATTGCGTGACGGTCTTGAGCGACACCGCCATTCGCGGCAAGGACCTGGACGAGACCAAGGCCAGCGAAGCCAAGGCAGCCGCGGAAGAGGCACTGAAAAACGCCAGAAGCGACATTGACATCGCCATGGCCCAGTCTGAACTCACCGTCATGGCCGCCCAGATTGCCGCACTGCGCAAATACCGCCAGAAGAAGTAAAGGCATGGAGCAGGCCTGGCCTGCTGCGCCGGCTCCCTTGATGGAGCGTACGAGCCCCTCCCGCAAGGTGAGGGGCTTTTTCATGGTCACCTGCCGCCCGCCACCTGGCCTAGGCGCTGGTGGCCGTAAGTGCGTGAAGACAAAACGGCTGCAGCCGTTGCTTTTCTGATTGGCGTGCTATCAAATCAGGAGCTGATGTCGTTCTGCGCGATGATCGTTTGTGCAGCGCTTGCAAGCGCGGGTAACAACTGGATACCTAAACTGACAACATCTCACGCTACTGCGCCTTATCGTCTGACGGGGCTCCAAACTTGTCGACGAGGTGATACATATGGACAGTACATTGGACAGCCTGGCGTGGGTAGAACGGCTTTCACCCCGGCGCAAGGCAAGGCGTTCGCGCAAGATATGGTTACGGCGAGCAGCGCTGGCGTTGACTGCGCTGTTTGTTCTGGGTGTGCTGTTCTCCGGTTGAACGGGTCCGGTGACGGCTCGCCCCACCGGGGTGGCAGTGTTCGTCCTGAGCTCCCGGCGCAAGCTTACTGCAGCAGGGGAGTGTCGGGCAGCTCGTTCGCTTGGCCGGATGCGCCGTTCTGCGTGGCATCCAGCGCAAAGTGCGCTATCAGTACGGCCGAGGTTTCTTCCAGCGCCTGGGTCAGCCCGTCTTCGTAGCGCTTTTCCCGGAACGCACGGGCCATGCGCTCCACCATTTCCTGCCACTGGGCCGCGCTCACATGCCGCGCCACGCCGCGGTCTGCCACGATTTCAATGGCATGCTCGGCCAGCAAGACATAAATCAGCACACCGTTATTGTGTTCGGTGTCCCAGACGCGCAGCTTGCCAAACAGGGTGAGCGCTCGCTGCCGCGTCAGGCTGCGGATGGGCTGCTGTCGGTTCAGCCGCCACAGATAGCTGAGGGGCAGCGACGCTTCCACGCAAATGCGAATCTCGCCGCTGTGGTGGCGCTCGCTGGCGGCCACCCGTTGTGTCACGCGCTGCAGCATGTCGGGCGGGATGGCACGCCGGGCGTCCGACGCGTCCAGCCACAGGTGCCTGATAAGGGTTGTGAGCTTGCTCTGCATGGCCTTACCAGTCACCCGAGGCGCCACCGCCTCCAAAGTCTCCACCACCACCGCTGCTGAAGCCGCCGCCGCTGCTGCCGCCCCAACTGCCACCGCCACCACCCCCAAAGCCTCCCGTGGTGCCCGGGCCACCCCAGCGGGAAGAACGGCTCCCCCGGCCCAGGGAGCCCAGGCTTGCAAACAGGGCGAATACCAGGCCGACCAGCGCGGCGATGCCGGCGACAACCAAGCTGCTGGTGAAGATCCAGGCCAGCACGCCAACCACCCCACCGGTGGCCACCGAGCCGGCCTTGCGGCCCAGCACACTGGCGATGATGCGGGCGCCAATGGGCACCGCAAAAAACAGGAAGATGGCCAGATCCATCCAGTCAAAGCCGCTGTCTTGCGGGCGGCCAGCGCTCCGGCTTTCTGGCGTCGGCAGGCTTTCACTGCTGATGCGCGTCATGATCTGGTCGGCGGCGGCACTCAGACCTCCCGCAAAATCTCCCTGCCTGAAGCGCGGGGTAATGGCGCTCTCGATGATCTGGCGCGCCGCCAGATCGGGAATGGCGCCTTCCAGCGCTTTGGTGGTTTCAATGCGGACCTTGCGGTCGTTCTTCGCGACCACCAGCAGGAGGCCATCACCGACATCCTTGCGCCCGATCTTCCAGGTGTCACCCACCCGCTGGGCGTAGGCGGCGATGTCTTCGGGCTGGGTGGTCGGCACGATCAGCATCACCACCTGGGCGCCACGCGCCTGCTCAAAGGCCGCCAGCTTGGCCTCAAGCGCTGCGCGTTGGGTCGCATCCAGCGTGCCGGTGCTGTCCATGACATGGGCCGTCAGGGCCGGCACCGCCTGCACGCTTTGCGCCCACGCGGCCAGCGGTAGCCAGGCGGCCAGCAGCACGCCCAGCATCAGAAGGGCGCCGCCCCGACATGGAAAACCCGCAAAACGACGCACGGCCAATCCGGGGTACTGCTTATTTCTTGAAGTCAACCACCGGTGGCGTGGAAATCTGTGCCTCGTTCTGCACGTTGAAGTTGGGTTTGACGTTGTAACTGAACACCATGGCCGTCAGGTTGCTGGGGAAGCTGCGTGTCAGCACGTTGTACTCCTGCACAGTCTGGATGTAGCGATTGCGCGCCACGGTAATGCGGTTCTCCGTGCCCTCCAGCTGTACCCGCAAATCGCGAAAACCCTGGTTGGCCTTGAGCTCGGGATAGCGCTCGCTGACCACCATCAGCCGGCTGAGTGCGCTGCCGAGTTCGCCTTGCGCTGCCTGGAATTTGTTGAAGGCCGCCGGGTCGTTCAGCGTTTCGGGTGTGACCTGAATGGAGGTGGCCTTGGCCCGCGCTTCTATCACCTTGGTCAGCGTGTCTTGCTCGAAGGCGGCTTCGCCCTTGACCGTGGCCACAATATTGGGCACCAGGTCAGCGCGGCGCTGGTACTGGTTCAGCACCTCGGACCAGGCGGATTTGGTCTGCTCATCCAGGCGCTGGAAGTCGTTGTAGCCGCAACCGGTGAGCAGCGCGCTCAGTGCGGCCGCCAGCATCCAACCGGTGAAACTAAAAATACGGGATTTCATGGAAGGGCCTCCAAAATACAAGCCGCAACACTAACATAGTCGAATGTCGTCAACTCCTTTCGCGCCTCGCAACACCTTGCCGGTGGGCAACCCGCTGCAGGCGCTACAGGCATCGCTGCACCCGCCCGCATCCTCCCAGCCCGCCAGGCCCCGGCTGCTCGTGGTCGGGGCCGCCGGCGTGCTGGGCAGCGAGGTCTTGCGTCGCCTCGTGGGCAGTGGCCGTTTTGCGCATACCGAAGTGCTCGTTTCCGAGGCCATGGTCACCGGCCTGCCTGCAGTGGGTATTGCGCTGGCCGCTCCCCTGCCGATTGAGCAGTGGCCCGCCAGACCGCAGCCGGCGCACACCGGCCTGGTCATGTTCGAGCCGCCCCGGCTTTACTACGGACGTGAACGCACGCTCTGGACGCCAGCCCCCGAGCAGTTGCCGGCGCTGGCCCGCTGGCTCAAGCGCTGCGGCGTACAAACTCTGGTGATCGTGGTGCCGCACGCGTCGGGGCGCCTGCCCGATGCGCTCAAACGCGGCCTCGCCAATCTCGATGAGCAGGCCGTTGCTGCACTCGGCTTTGAGCGCATGCTGCTGGTGCGCTCGGCCCGCAAGGCAGAAGCGCCGGCGGTTTCGGGTCTGCTGGAGAAGACTGCGGGCTGGATGCTCTCCACCCTGAAGTACATGATCCCGGCGAGTGAGCAGCCGGTGCGCCCGGCCAAGCTGGCCGAGTTCGTGGATGCTGCCTTGCGGGTGTTGCCCCCGGGCACGCATGTGGCTGCGCCGGAACTGCTGTGGCAGGCCGGCCAGAGCAGCAGCACCGGCCAAAGCGCCGGCCAGGCCCGGAGCATGCAGGGCGTGGTTCAGGCCTGGCTTGCTGCAGGGCACAATCCCAAGCAGAACTCAGCACCGGATTCAACGCCGGCTCTCCATCGCTCATCGTCTGATTGACTCCATGCCCAAACCCAAAGTCCCGCCCGCCAGCAACGGCAACGCCGACGATATCGAGGCAGCTTTTTACGAAGCATTGCAAAGCGGCGACATCGAAAAACTCATGGCCTGCTGGGGCGATGAGGATGACATCATTTGCATACACCCCGGCGGCGCGCGACTGGTGGGTGCCGCCGCCATACGCGCCACGTTTGACGCCATGTTTTCCAATGGCAGCATTCAGGCTCACGCCATCAAGGTGCGCAAGCTGGAAACCATGAGCGCCAGTGTGCACAGTGTGCTGGAGCGCATTGATGTGCTCACCAATGAAGGCCCCCGCCACGCCTATGTGATTGCCACCAACGTGTATCACAAGACCGCGCAAGGCTGGCGGCTGGTTGCTCACCATGCCAGCCCGGGCACGCCGCGCGAAATGCAGGAAGTCTCTGACATCCCGCCCGTTCTTCATTGAGGGGGCCGCAGCGATGAATTACTCAGCGCCCTGGTGGCTTCCAGGCGGCAATCTCCAGACCATCTGGGCCGCAGTGCATTCCCGCCGCTTCCTGGGACCGCCGCCGCAGTTCCGCCGCGAGCGCTGGACCACGCCTGATGACGATTTTGTGGATGTGGACTGGCTGGTGAGTAACGCCCCCACGCTCCCCGCTGTGGGTGGTTTGCTGCTCTCCGAGGGCACTGGCCCTGATGGGGTCGGCCCGGCGCTGTGGCCGTCCCCGCCGATACCAGCGAGCGCAAGCATCCCGGTGCAAGAAGCGGTGAGTGCAGGAGCCGCACAATTTGCCGCCGGGCCGCCCCAAGGAAAATTAGCCCCCGAGGGGCTGGAGCCTGCGGCTCCAAGCCTGCTTGAGCAGGTTTGGACAGGCGACAGAGGCGAAGCGTCTGGCGAGCCGCGGCCTGCAAGGCCTCGCGAATTACACGCAGTGAAGAACGTGGGGGCTCCATTGCTGGTCGTGTTTCATGGCCTCGAGGGCTCTTCGGCCAGCCACTATGCCGAGGCCTTTGCCGATGTGGCCCGCAGCCACGGCTGGGCCTGCGCCGTGCCGCATTTCCGCGGTTGCTCGGGCGAGCTCAACCTGGCGCCGCGCGCCTACCACTCGGGCGATTTCGCCGAGATCGACTGGATACTCAGGCGCTTTGCCGCGCAGCACGCCGGGCCGGTCATGGCCGTGGGCATCTCGCTGGGCGGCAATGCCCTGATGCGCTGGGCTGGCGAGTGGGGTGCCGAGGCCCGGCAAGTCGTCGCGGGCATTGCCTCCGTCTGCTCGCCGCTGGATCTGGCGGCCAGCGGCTGGGCCATAGGCCGGGGGTTCAATCGTCAGGTGTACACCCGCATGTTCCTCAAAACCATGATACCCAAGGCACTTCAAAAGCTGGAGCAGCACCCTGGGCTCTTCGATCGCCAGAAATTGCTGGCGGCCCGTGACCTGTATGCCTTTGACAATGTGTTCACCGCGCCGCTCCATGGGTTCAGGAACACGGAAGACTATTGGACGCGGGCCTCGGCCAAGCCGCATCTGTACAAGATAGGCGTGCCGGCGCTGGTCCTGAATGCGCTGAACGACCCGTTTATTCCTGTCAGCAGCCTGCCCCAGGCCGCGGAGGTGAGCAGTCATGTCACCCTCTGGCGTCCTGCCGAGGGCGGCCATGTGGGCTTCCCTTCGGCGCCCTTTCCCGGGCATGTGCGCGTCATGCCGGAAGCGGTTGCCGCCTTTCTGGCCACGCAGCTTTAACCCTGCGCGCATCAAGCGGTATGGGCAAAGCAGGCTGGCACAGCGCAAAATAGCCGTATGGATGACATTGTTCGCCAGGCTATCGCCAAATGGCCCAACGTTCCCAACTGCTACGGCTGGCTTGGGCTGGATGCGCGTGGCAACTGGTACATGCGCGACGACAAGGCCCAGGCCGCCGGTCCTTTTGCTTCCGCAGGGGCGGCAGGTAACCTGGCCGGCAAAGGCTCGCTGCTCAAGCACGACAAGCTCATCGACTTTATCCAGCGCAACTACGAAAGCGATGCCGGCGGCCAGTGGTTTTTCCAGAACGGCCCGCAGCGCGTCTATGTGGAACTGGAAGCCACGCCGCTGATCTGGCGCATTGATGTGGTGCCAGGCTTTGCGGTCACGGCGCACACCGGCCAGCCGGCCCGGGTCCAGCGCTGTATCGTGGACGAGCATGGCCGCTTGTATCTCGAAACTGATCTGGGCTTCGGCCTGGTCCATACGCAGGACATGGCTTGCGCAGCCGATGCGGTGGAGCAGGGCCTGTGGGTACCCGAGGAGCTGCCCACGCACGACTTGCCGGTGCGGTTCGGCTATGTACGCAGTCCGCAGTTGCTGCAAAAAAAGTAGCTGGCGGTGCATGCTCCATACGGCTGCCACCCTCTTTTCCCATAAATAAAAAAGCCGGTCAGTGACCGGCTTTTTGATGGGGTAGCAACAGCGCTGTTGTGCGGGCTACTTGGCGGCGTTGACCATGTATTCAACCGCCGAGCGGATGTCGGCGTCAGCGGCGGTGGATCCGCCTTTGGGAGGCATGGCACCCTTGCCCTTGATGGCGCTGGCCGTCAGGGCGTCCAGGCCGGTCTTGATGCGGGGTGCCCAGGCTGCCTTGTCGCCGAATTTCGGCGCGTTGGCCACACCTGCGGCATGGCAGGCCACGCAAGCCTGCTTGTACAGCGCTTCGCCGGCGCCCGCTGCAGCCGGTGCGTTGCCAGCAGCCGCCTGCGCGGGTTTGTTGGCGGCTGCCAGGGCTGCCACCACGGAAGCCGGTGGGGCCGCTGCAGCTTCCGCGGTTGATGCGGGGGCTGCTGCCGCAGGGGCGGCGGGTTCTGCAAATTTGCCGCCGGCGGCAGCTGTCATGTACACCACGGCACGGCCAACTTCGACGTCTTCGAAGTCGCCACCGCCCTGTGCGCCCATGGCGCCTTTGCCTTTGAGGGCAGAATTCCAGAGCGCTGCAAAACCACTTTGGATGCGCGGTGCCCAGGCAGCCGCGTCGCCAAACTTGGGAGCCCCGGCCGCACCCGCGGCGTGGCAAGCGACACATTGCGCCTTGTAGACTTCTTCGCCGGACTTGAGGGGGCGGTTGGCATCACGGATTTCAACCGTGCCAACTTTCTGGATGCGCTGCGCAACGGCTTTTTCGACATCGACCGCGCCGGCCAACGGCTTGTTGGCGGAGGTCACGTAGTAAACCAGCCCGATGATGGCAAAAATGGGAACAACGAAAGAGAAAAAAACCGCCGCCAGCAGTTGCTGTGGGGTTTTGATCGGACCGGTGTGGGCTTCTTCGTGGGCCGTAGTGTGATCGTTAGCGCTCATGGCGTCCTCAAAAAACTAAAAATCGGGGGCTATCGCGGGCTGATGAAGGCGTCTGCTCAGCAACCTCGCATTATAGCCGGGGGTGCTCTAAATCCCGGACCGGCGGTGCATCGCTGATAGAATCAGGTGCACTGTGCGGCGGGAATCATGCGCACAGCGCAGAGATTCCAGGGTTCGCAAATGTCGTGAACCCCTGGTTCTCGTCATTCTCCAGCGTTGCGGCTGTAGCTCAGTGGATAGAGTATTGGCCTCCGAAGCCAAGGGTCGTGGGTTCGATCCCCGCCAGCCGCACCAAAACCCCTTTTGAACCTACGTAAGATATTGATATGTATGGTTCTTCAGGTGCATCAAAGCGCCTACCTCGGCGGGCTATTCAATGTGGCGTACGCGATCGCCCGCGCCATAGCCTCAGATGCAATTGCGACGCTGCTAAATGCTTTCATTGCATTGCGGGCGAAGTCGTCAGAAATCGAGTCGGCCTTGAATAATCCATTGACGGGGACATCGGCATCAAGCAGGTAGTCCCTTCGCCCATTGGGTCACAGCCTCACTCGTTTGCGCGTCACGTCCGACCGCCAGTAGTTCAATGAAAAGCACAAATGCATCGCGGACGGCCACCGGCGCAGAAGCGTGGCGAAGGTCCCACTCCGGAAAATGTCCGTCAACGCCCATGCGTGAAAGTCCGTAGACGAGCGCTCGGCCGAGTAATTGCAGCGCTGGTAGCCGCGCGAGCGCGCTGGGCGTGTCCTCGAACGCCTCCTCCAGCAATGCCTGCATACGGGCGCGGATCGCGTCGTTGTGCAAGGCCAGACGCGCGGGAGCATCGGCATCGAGCAGATGGCGCTGACTCACGACCTGGAAATGCGTAGGATGACGCGCGGCCCATTCCAGATAGGCCTCTCCAATGGCTGCGAAACGCAGCAGTGCAGGCTTGCCCGCGCTATTGGCAATGCCCAATTCCACCTGCGCGTGAAGACGCTCCGTGGCTTGCTCTGCAACGGCGGTCAGCAATGCAGCCTTGGTAGGAAAGTGGCGAAACGGGGCGCCGGGAGAGACGCCGGCCTTCTTCGCGGCTTCGCGCACGCTCAGGTTCTCCACGCCGTGCGCCTCGATGAGTTCCAGTGCGGCTGCCACCAATGCTTCGCGCAGGCTGCCATGGTGATAGCTGCCACGGGAAACGGGGTCGCCATTTTGGGAGGGAGCGGGAGGCGTCATTCTGGGGTCGGTCCAAGTCAATGTAATCGCCGCTTATTTTAGGGTTAGAATCGCAGCTCAATGTATTCAGTGATTACATAAACGTACCTCAACCAGGAAACAACATGAACTTGAACATCGGCGCCGCCGTCTCCCGCTCGCTGCTTGCGATCTCATTGATTGCCATGAGCACCTTTATCTCAGCGCAAGACGCGCCGACCCTCGAGATCGTATGGCCGCCTGAAGGCGCAATCATTCCCTTGGGTAGCGATGCTGAAGCTGCGGTGGGCGTCGTGGTTCGCAGCAATTTCCTGCTCCGCGCTGCGGGCCAGTGCGGAGATACACCGCGATGCGGTCACATCCACATGAAAATCGATCCGGCCGGCGACAGTTGCAACATTCCCGGCCGCCCGTACAACAGCATGAACAGCGACACCGGTGGTGACATCATCAAAGCTCGCTTCGGTCATTGCCCGACAGCGGCCGGCGTTCACGAAATCGGCGTACTCCTGGCTGATGACCACCATCGTCCTGTGTTGGTCAACGGGCGTCCAGTAGTTCGAGTCGTCAAGGTAACCGCGATCCGCAATGCCGAAGCGCTCGGACGTTAAAGACTTTGCAAAGCGTGTGCGCCAGCGGCCAGATAAAAGCTTCTCTGAATTGAGCGATCCAATGCGGTTGGGCGAAAAGGTAGTGGTTATTTTCAGAATCTGCAGATAATCTTCCTGCATGGACAAAATAGACCGGAAAATTCTTGCTGAACTCCAGCGCAATGGCCGCGCCAGCCTTCAGGAAATCAGCCAGGCGGTGGGGCTGAGCAGCACGCCTTGCTGGACAAGGATGAAGAGGTTGGAAGACACGGGCGTCATCGAGCGTTACACCGTCAACCTCAATGCCGAGGCCCTGGGCCTGGGTGAGACCGTGATGGTGCAGGTCACGCTGGACAGTCATTCAGACAATACGCTGGAAAAGTTCGGCGAAACCCTGGCGAGCATTCCCGAGGTCATCGAAGCGTATCTGGTGTCAGGCGAATACGACTATTTGTTGCGCATCGCGGTCAAGGACACCAAGGATTACGAAAGGCTGCTGCGCGAGAAGCTCTACAAGATCAAGGGCGTCAGGCACAGCAAGTCCAGCTTTGTGTTGCGCACCCTGAAAAAGGCAGACTTGCCGATAATTTAACGAGCACGTATCCCGCTGATCAGGACCGTCGGACCAACCGAAGCCGCATCTTGGAATCGCTTGTGTCCAGTTCACCGACGACTCCCAAGCCTGACGGCGCCAGGGAAAGATTGGGGTGTAATGACGGTTCTGAAGCGAGCACCCCGGGCGGGAGATCAAGGACCAAAAGCCAAGGTTAAGGTCAAAGGCTGGCTTCAGGGTTTGGCCAGACCGTACCCCACCTCAATTCAACCACTTGAACCATTGACCTGCGGTCGGGGTCTTATCTGGAGTTCAATAAAAAGGAGTTTCCCATGAAGGCCGTTAAAACTGTTTCCCGTGTTGTTCTTGCCGTTCTTGCCGTCCTGCTCATGGCCGGTTGCGCCGTCACGGCGGTGCGACCGGGCATGTCGCGCGACGAGGTCATTGCCCATTACGGAACGCCGTCGCGCGTGCTGCCGCTGGGAACGGGGACGCGGCTGCAATATTCTGCGCAGCCGGCGGGGCAGACCGCCGTGATGGTGGACCTGGATGCTGCAGGCAGGCTTGTTGCGGCGCGGCAAGTCCTGACTCTTGATGAGTTCTCAAAAATTGAAGTGGGCAAGTGGCGGCGCGAGGACGTGGAGCGCGAGTTTGGCCGGCCCGCCACGGTGGATCGCGTGGGCTCCTGGCAGGGCGATATCCTGACTTACCGCTGGCTGGATCTGGACGCCAGCAAGTACTTCTGGGTCTACCTGGATGCCGGCAATGTGGTTCGGCGCACCTCGCAGGGAATGGAAATCCCGATCAGGATGAACGACAACAACTGATCCGTGCCGTTCCCCGCAGCGGCGGGCAGCAAATACGGAAACACGGAAGCACGGGTTATAGGGACACCGCACGGCCGATGTCCGGCCAGCGGCGGTGCAGGTATACCCAGGACACCAGCCCGATGCACATCATGCCCAGCGAAACCGCGGCCAGCGCAGGCGTGGAGTGCATGACCAGCGGCGCAATCAGGCCCGCCACCAGGCCGTTGGCCGTTGAACCAATGAAGGCTTGCAGGGATGAGGCCATGCCGCGCCGCTCGGGGTACAGGTCCAGCACCAGCAGCGTGACGACCGGCACCATCAGCGCCCAGCCAAAGGCAAACACGGCGATCGGGAACAGCGCCCAGGAAACATGCGGCGCGAACAGCAGGTTGGCGGCCAGGTTGGCCAGCGAGGTCACCAGCATGATGACAAAGCCGTGCCGTATCTGCCGTTTGGGCGCAATCTTCCCGGCCAGCCTGCCGCTCAGCCAGGCGCCCGACATGATGCCGGAGATGGTGAGGATGAAAAACCAGAAAAATTCGGTGGGTTGCAGGGACAGGTGCTCGCCCAGAAACGCCGGGGCCGCCAGAACATAGAGGAACATGCCATTGAAGGGCACGCCGCTGGCCAGCGCCAGCAGCAAAAAGCGCGGACTGGAGCCCAGCTGCCAGTAGCCGCGCATCAGGTGCCTGACTTCAAACGGCTGGCGCTCTTCGGTGCGCAGTGTTTCCGGCAAAAACCGGAAGTTGGCGGCCCAGAGCACTGCGCCGACGCCCGTGAGAAACCAGAAAATGCTGTGCCAGCCGAGGTGCACAAACAGCCAGCCGCCCATAAGGGGCGCAATGGCAGGCGCGACTCCGAAATAGATGGTGACCTGGCTCATGACCTGCTGAGCCTGCGCGGGCGGGTACATGTCGCGTATCACGGCACGCGACACCACAATGCCAGCGCCCGTGGAGAGGCCCTGCAGCGCCCTGAACAACACCAGCTGGCCAATGCTTTGCGACACGGCGCAGCCGGCCGACGCCAGGGTGAACACCGCAATTCCCCACAGCACCACCGGCCGGCGGCCAAAGCTGTCGGCCAGCGCACCATGAAACAGGTTCATGAAGGCAAAACCGAACAGGTAGGCTGACAGCGTTTGCTGCATTTCCACCGGCGAGGCGCCCAGCGCCGTGGCAATGCCCGAGAACGCCGGAATGTAGGTGTCGATCGAAAACGGCCCCAGCATGCCGAGGACGGCCAGCAGGACGGCCAGCGTCCAGCGCGGCGCGCGCCAGAGTTGGTCGGCGTTCGGGTTCATGCCTTCTTGAGTTTCAAGGCAGCCTCATATAAATCGTTGCGCGGCGCGCCGGTGATCTCGGCGGCCATCTTGACGGCGGTTTTCAGCGGCAGCTCGGCCAGCAGCAGTTGCAGCACCCGGGTGCTGTCTTCAGGGGTTTCCTGAGCGGCAGCTGCATGCAGCACCAGCGCAAACTCACCGCGCGTGCGCTGGGGAGAGGCGGCGAGCCAAGCGGCCAGCTCCTGTGCAGGCACTGTCGCAATTTCCTCAAACTGCTTGGTCAGCTCGCGGCCTACGGTGACCAGCCGGCCCTGCAGCACCGCCAGGGCGCGCGCCAGCGCTTCGATGCGATGCGGTGCTTCCAGAATCACGGTGGCCCGGGTATCGGATTGCAGTGCCGCAACTGCCTGATCGCGCTCGCCGGCCTTGCTCGGCAAAAAACCGGCAAACACAAAGCCCGAGTCGCCCGTGAGGCCCGCCACGCTCAGTGCCGTGGTGACGCTGCTCGCGCCGGGCAGGGGCATGACCTTCAGGCCTGCGGCCCGGACGGCGGCAACAAGGCGCGCACCAGGGTCGCTCACGGCCGGTGTGCCTGCATCGCTGACATAAGCCACGCGTTCGCCGCGCTGCAGGCGTTCAATCACGAGGCCCGCGGCTTGCGCTTCGTTGTGCTCGTGCACGGCCAGCAGGGGTTTTTCTATGCCATATTGGCGCAGCAGGGTCTGCGTGTGGCGCGTGTCCTCGCAGGCGATGGCGTCTACCAGTTGCAGCACGTGCAGCGCGCGCAGGCTGATGTCGGCCAGGTTGCCAATCGGCGTGGCAACGACATACAGCATGGCTTCCGGATAATGCTGCATACCTGCTGCAGCGCGTGCCGCGGCAAGAGCCAAGTCGAAAGAAGCGTTCAATGTGGTTTTCCAGAAAACAGGTTGTCAAGCCGCCGCCGGACGGTTCTCGGGCGCAGCCAGGGCAGGTTACCACCAAGTCCCGGGGTGATGCTGCAGAGTCGGCCGCGCAGGTCTTTCTGGCGCGGGCCGGTTTGATCCCCGTGGAAAGCAATTATCGGACGCCAGGGCGCGGTGGAGGCGAGATTGACCTGGTGATGCGCACGCCCGACGGCACGCTGGTGTTCGTCGAGGTCCGCCAGCGATCGGGCGCCTCGCATGGGGGTGCCGCCGCCAGCATCAGCCCGGCCAAGCAGCAACGCATCATTTTTGCGGCCCGCCACTACCTGATGCGCTTTGCCAGTCCCCCGCCCTGCCGCTTTGATGTGGTGCTGGTGCATGGGGCGCTGAAGCAGGGCCAGGCTCAGGGTGAGGGTGAGGGTGAGAATGGCCGCCTCGAGTGGCTGCCCGCCGCGTTCGATGCTTCCTGACGAGAGTTGACGCGGGTGCCAAAACACCCGCTGCGGCGCAGCCGGGGCCGGGGGGATTTGTAACCATGTTGGTCTTTGCCGGGTCCCTGCTCCTTCCGGGGGGCAGGCCTTCCTCGTGACCCGCTATCATTGACGCATGCTTGAACAACGTATTGAACAGCACTTCATCGACAGCGCCGACCTCAAGTACCAGGCAGCGCACGTCTTGTCCAAACCGATCGCTGCGGCCGTACAGGCCATCCTTGCCAGCGTGACCAGCGGCGGCAAGGTACTGGCTTGCGGCAATGGCGGCTCGGCGGCGGATGCCCAGCACTTCGCCGCCGAATTCGTGGGCCGTTATGAGCGGGAGCGGCCGGAGCTGGGTGCCATAGCCCTGACGACGGACAGTTCCATCATCACGGCGATTGCCAACGACTACGATTTCAATGTGATTTTTTCCAAGCAGGTCCGTGCGCTTGGCGGCGCTGGCGACGTGTTGCTCGCCATCAGCACCAGCGGCAACTCGGCCAACGTGCTGGCGGCCATTGAGGCGGCCCATGAGCGCGAGATGACCGTGGTGGCACTCACCGGCCGGGGCGGCGGCAAGATGACGCATGCCTTGCGCGAAACCGATGTGCATATCTGCGTGCCGCACGAGCGGACCGCGCGCATCCAGGAAGTGCACCTTCTCGTCCTCCACTGCATCTGTGATGGCGTGGACACCCAGTTACTTGGCGATCAGGAGAATCCCGCATGAAGCATTCCGTGATGATGAGGCGACTGGCTCTGTTTGCATGTGCAACGGCAACCGTGGCAGCAGGACTGACAGCCTGCGTGCCCCTGGTGATGGGCGGGGCAGCGGCGGGGACTGCGCTGGTGGTGACCGACCGCCGCACCTCGGGTGCACAGCTGGAGGATGAAGGCATCGAGTTGCGGGCTGCCAGCCGAATCCGCAGCAACCTCGGTACGCGCGTGCGCGTCAGCGTCACCAGCTACAACCGCCAGGTGCTGTTGACGGGCGAGGTGCCCAATGCCCAGGACAAGCAGCTGGTTGAACAGGTGGTTTCGCGCGTGGAGAACGTGGTGTCGGTGGTCAATGAACTGGCCGTCCTGGACAGCCCGTCGCTGATGGAGCGCTCCTCGGACCTGCTGGTGACTGGTCGTGTCAAGGCCATGCTGGTCGATGCGCGGGATCTGCAGGCCAACTCCTTCAAGGTGGTCACCGAGCGGGGCACGACCTACCTGATGGGGCGCGTGACCCAGCGCGAATCCGACCGGGCCACCGAAATGGTTCGCGCCACGCCAGGCGTGCAAAAAGTCGTCCGGCTCCTCGAGATCATCAGCGAGGAAGAGCTGGCGCGCATTCGGGTGGGGGCCGCCTCCGCCCAGCCGCAACCTGCCGCCGCCAAGCCCGCCAGCAATTGAGGGGCTGATCAAGATCGGCGACCCGGCAAAGCGACGGAGCTCATCGCCAGCTGCCATTGACAGGGTGCTGTTTGACAGGGCGGCGATCGCCCACAGCGCGCCTTCTTATTTCAGGCGCCTGATCAGGCTGGACGTATCCCAGCGTCGCCCGCCCATCGCCTGCACATCGGCATAGAACTGGTCCACCAGGGCCGTCACGGGCAGGCGTGCGCCATTGCGCCTGGCTTCATCCAGCACCAGGCCCAGGTCTTTGCGCATCCAGTCAACCGCGAAGCCGAAATCGAACTGATCGGCCGCCATGGTTTTGCCGCGGTTGTCGAGCTGCCAGCTTTGGGCTGCACCTTTGCCGATCACATCAAGCACCTGGTTCATGTCCAGCCCCGCTTTCTGGCCAAAGGCGATGGCTTCACTCAGGCCTTGCACCAGGCCTGCAATGCAGACCTGGTTGACCATCTTGGTGAGTTGGCCCGCACCGCTTTCGCCCATCCGTGTGAAAGCCCTGGAAAAGGCCATGCCGACCGGCTTGATACGCTCGAATGCTGCCGCCTCGCCACCGCACATCACGGTGAGCACACCGTTCTGCGCACCCGCCTGGCCGCCGGATACCGGCGCATCAATGAAGTGCAGTCCGAGCTGGTTGGCGGCGGCATGGAGCTCGCGAGCGACATCGGCCGAGGCGGTGGTGTGGTCCACCATGACCGCGCCGGGCTTCATGCCCGCAAAGGCACCGTCCGGGCCCAGTGTGACGGAACGCAGGTCATCATCGTTGCCGACGCAGCTGAACACCACATCGGCTCCGTCCGCTGCCAGGCGCGGCACAGTCGCACTGGACGGCCGGGCCGTGGCCGCAAATTCAGCGCACCAGGCCGTCGACCTGGCCGGGCTGCGGTTGTACACGGTCACGTGATGGCCCGCGAGCGCCAGGTGGCCGGCCATGGGATAGCCCATCACACCCAGGCCGAGGAATGCAACTTTGCGTGGGGAAGACGGTTCGTAGGTTTTGGCGTTGGTGCTGCTCACGGCGTGTTGACTCTGCTGTCCTTTTGCCCTGAGCTTGTCGACAGGCGTTCGGAGGTTGGGGGCCTCGACAGGCTCGGCCCTGATGGGTTATACGATGGCGAAATTCTCGGTGCCCGCGGCAAGGTCGGTCGACTTGGCGCGCTGCGAATTGAGCTTGATCTGCAAACGCAGGTCGTTCACCGAATCGGCGTTGCGCAGCGCATCCTCGTAGGTGATGAAGTGGCTTTCAAAGGCGTCGTACAGCGCCTGATCGAAAGTCTGCATGCCGAGGTTGCGGCTTTTCTTCATGATCTCCTTGATCTCGGAAACTTCGCCCTTGAAGATCAAGTCGGAGATCAGCGGTGAATTGAGCATGACCTCGACCGCCGCAAAGCGGCCCTTGCCATCCTGCTTGGGAACCAGCCGCTGCGAAATCATGGCCTTGAGGTTGAGCGACAAATCCATCAGCAGCTGGGTACGGCGTTCTTCGGGGAAGAAGTTGATCACGCGGTCCAGCGCCTGGTTGGCACTGTTGGCGTGCAGCGTGGCCAGGCACAGGTGGCCGGTTTCCGCGAAGGCGATGGCATGCTCCATGGTTTCGCGGTCGCGGATCTCGCCCATCAGGATCACATCAGGCGCCTGGCGCAGGGTGTTTTTCAGCGCGGCTTCCCAGCTGTCGGTGTCCAGGCCCACTTCGCGCTGCGTGATCACGCAGTTCTTGTGCGCATGGACAAACTCCACCGGGTCTTCAATCGTGATGATGTGGCCGAACGACTGTTCGTTGCGCCAGTCCACCATGGCCGCCAGTGTGGTGGACTTGCCCGAACCGGTGGCGCCAACGAGAATCGTCAGCCCCCGCTTGCTCATCACCACATCCTTGAGCACCTGGGGCACGCCCAGCCCGTCAATCGTGGGCAGCACGGCCGGGATCGTCCGCATCACCATGCCGACCTTGCCCTGCTGCACGAAGGCGTTCACGCGAAAGCGCCCCACGCCTGGCGGTGAAATGGCGAAATTGCATTCCTTGGTGCGTTCAAACTCCGCCGCCTGCTTGTCGTTCATGATGGCGCGCGCCAGGGCCAGCGTGTGGCCGGCATTGAGCGGCTGCGGCGAGACCTTGGTCACCTTGCCGTCCACCTTCATGGCCGGCGGAAAGTCGCCGGTGATGAACAGGTCGCTGCCGCTGCGGCTGACCATGAGCTTCAGCAGGTCGTGGATGAATTTGCTGGCTTGATCGCGCTCCATGAGAGCACCTCCTGTTAAGTGGATTCAGTGGCTGCCGAAGAGGCGCAATTGTGGGCCATGCAATTTTTCGCCGGGCCGCCCCAAGAAAAATTAGCCCCTTTGGGGGGCAGCGCAGTACACGAAGTGACAAGCGTGGGGGCCATATATCTAGCCTGGAAAGTTTTCCGGTATTTTCGCTTTGCCGCGCGCTTCCGCGGGCGAAATCACGTTGCGCTTGACCAGCTCGGTCAGGTTCTGGTCCAGCGTTTGCATGCCCACGCTGTTGCCGGTCTGGATGGACGAGTACATCTGCGCGACCTTCGCTTCACGAATCAGGTTGCGGATAGCGCTGGTGCCCAGCATGATTTCGTGCGCGGCCACCCGGCCCGCGCCGTCCTTGGTCTTGCACAGCGTTTGCGAAATCACGGCCTGCAGCGACTCCGACAGCATGGAACGGATCATTTCCTTTTCCTCGGCGGGGAACACGTCGATGATGCGGTCAATCGTCTTGGCGGCGCTCGAGGTGTGCAACGTGCCGAAGACCAGGTGGCCGGTCTCGGCGGCCGACATGGCCAGCCGGATGGTTTCCAGGTCGCGCATCTCGCCCACCAGAATCGCGTCCGGGTCCTCGCGCAGGGCGGACTTGAGCGCGGCGTTGAAGCTCAGCGTGTGCGGGCCGACCTCGCGCTGGTTGATCAGGCATTTCTTGGACTCGTGCACAAACTCGATCGGGTCTTCCACCGTGAGGATGTGGCCGTATTCGGTTTCATTCAGGAAGTTGACCATGGCCGCCAGCGTGGTGGACTTGCCTGAGCCGGTCGGACCGGTCACCAGCACCATGCCGCGCGGCTTGAGCGCCAGGTCGCCAAAGATCTTCGGCGCGTTGAGCTGCTCCAGCGTCAGGATTTTGGAGGGAATGGTTCGCAGCACCGCACCGGCACCCCGGTTCTGGTTGAAGGCATTGACGCGAAAGCGCGCCAGGCCGTCAATCTCAAAGGAGAAGTCGACCTCCAGGAACTCTTCATAGTTCTTGCGCTGGGTGTCGTTCATGATGTCGTACACCATGGCATGCACCTGCTTGTGGTCCAGCGGGTCGATGTTGATGCGCCGCACGTCGCCGTGAACGCGGATCATGGGTGGCAAACCTGCCGACAGATGCAAGTCGGACGCCTTGTTTTTGACGCTAAAGGCCAGCAGCTGCGTAATGTCCATCCCGGGGGATCCTTGGAAGTCTAGGTTGAATCTGAGTTTACAGTTCGATTATGACCATGATTGTGCGCAACCTCCAGCTTGTCCGTGACCGGATTACCACGGCGTGTGTGGCCGCGGGGCGCGATCCGGCCAGCGTGCGCCTGCTGGCGGTTTCCAAAACATTTGGCGCCGATGCCGTGATTGACGCCATGTCGGACGGGCAGCGTGCGTTTGGAGAAAACTACGTTGCCGAGGGCGTGGAGAAAATTCTGGCGCTGCGCGCCTGGCAAGCGGCGCAGGCCGGCGCGCCTGCCGCGCTGGAGTGGCACTGCATCGGGCCGGTGCAAAGCAACAAGACCCGGCTGGTGGCCGAGCACTTCGATTGGGTTCAGTCGGTCGACCGGCTGAAGACTGCGCAACGCCTCAGTGAGCAGCGGCCGCCCCATCTGCCGCCCCTGCAGATCTGTTTGCAGGTGAATGTGGATGGCGGCGCGAACAAGTCGGGCCTCGCGCCCGCAGATGTCCAGGCGCTGGCGCAGGCCGTCTCGCAATTGCCACGCCTTGTGCTGCGGGGGCTGATGGCGATTCCCGAGCCTGCTACCGATTTTCTAGCTGCTTGCGCCATCCACGCCAGAACGAGAGCCCTTTTTGACCAGATAAATGCGGCAGGCGTGTTGCCTGCACCCATGGACACGCTGTCCTTGGGTATGACGGCCGACCTGGAGGCCGCCATCCATTCCGGCAGCACCATGGTTCGCGTGGGCACCGCGATCTTCGGAAAGAGATGAGCCCCTGTTCCGCCAGATGGCACTGCCCTTCGATACCTCGGGGCGACGGGAAGCTGCGTGAGGCTCTAATCCAGCAGGGGCCGCGGAACCGGCTTCGCCGGGCCGCAGGCGCAGCGGCCCCCTCGGGGGCATCCTTCGACAGGCTCAGGACGATCGGGTGTGAAGTGAGCGACCGTGGGGCCAAGAAGTGGCATCTCTCCAGCCAGCAGGGGCCGCGGAACCGGCTTTGCCGGGCCGCAGGCGCAGCGGCCCCCTCGGGGGGCAGGGAGCTACACGCAGTGAGCGACCGTGGGGGCTATTTCTTCGGCTTGATATTGCCGCAGTCCGCCGACAGCCATTTGCCCGAAGCGTCCATGTTCATCTTCTCGGCCTTGCCCCTGACCGTGGCGATGGTCGCCATCTTCATCGTGTAGGCGGTGTCACTCACGTAGGTGATCTGGCCTTCGCCGCTGGACGGCGGTTGGGTGCAGGTGTAGGAAAATTTCATCGTGTTGCCACTGCGCGGCGAGTGGGTGGTCTTGCAGTCGCCTTGCTGCTGCGACGGCATTTCGTTGCGCTCGACCATTTCCCTGGTCATGCAAACCTTCATGCTCATGCCGCCGGCGCCACCCTGACCCATGCCCTGTTTGGCCAGCATGTCCTGCATTTGCTTGCGTTGTTCGGGCGGCATGCCGGCCATCTGCTTGTCCATGTTGGCCATGGCCTGTTCCATCTCGCCCGAGCCCGAGCCCGGTTGCATCTTGTTGTTGATCTCCCACAAACCCGGTTTCATGGTTTGCGCGGCGGCGCCGGTGGCTATGGTCATGGCCAGTGCGATCGTGACCAGAAATGCGGGGTTGAATTTCATGGGCATCCTTGTTGAAAAGACAAGTTTGGAGGGCGATCTCGCATCGATCCCGCATTATTGCCGGCACGCACCGGTTTGCAACCCCTCGCCGTCACCTTCACACACCCAGCGCCAGCCGCGTGGTATTTTTCACCTCTTCCATCACCGCGTAGGTGCGGGTCTCGCGCACGCCGGGCAATTGCCACAGCACGGTGCCGGCAAACGAGCGGTAGGCTGCCATGTCGGCCATGCGGGTCTTGAGCAGATAGTCAAAGCCGCCGGCCACCATATGGCATTCCATGATTTCCTGGTGCACCTGCACCGCCGCCTTGAAGGCTTCAAACACATTGGGGGTGGTGCGGTCCAGCAACACCTCCACGAACACCATCATGCCGGCGCCCAGCTTCATCGGATTGAGTTGGGCCGCGTAACCCAGGATGTACCCGTCCCGGCTGAGCCGTTGCACGCGCGCCAGCACGGCGGTGGGCGACAGGGCCACGCTCTCGGCCAGCTTGAGGTTGGAAACGCGCCCATCTTCCTGCAGGATGCTCAGGATTTTGAGGTCAATGCGATCGAGGCTGACGGAAGATTGCATGGGGAATGCGGGTTTGGGGGCTTCAGTGTAGCCCCGCTGCTGCTGCGTCGCTCGCCTGCATTTTCCTGCGTGGCCCGTGCAAATTCCCGGGCCCCCGCACCACGCCATGCATGACGTGGAAGGCAGGGGGCCGGACTCTGCCTGGCTTTCGGTCTACAGCACCTTGCTCAGGAAGGCGCGCGTCCGCTCACTGTTCGCCGTGGTAAAGATGGCCTCCGGGCTGCCTTCCTCCACCACCAGCCCCTCATCGATGAAGATGACGCGGTCCGCCACCTGGCGGGCAAAGCCCATCTCGTGGGTGACGACGACCATGGTCATGCCTTCCTCGGCCAGGGCCTGCATGACATTGAGCACCTCCCCGACCATCTCCGGGTCCAGCGCCGAGGTCGGCTCGTCAAACAGCATGATGCGCGGCTGCATCGCCAGCGCCCGGGCAATCGCCACGCGCTGCTGCTGCCCGCCCGAGAGCTGGTTCGGGTAGGCATTGATCTTGTCCAGCAGGCCCACCTTCACCAGCAGCTCGCTGGCGCGGTTRCGCGCYTCCAGCGCGGTCAGCCCGCGCACCTTGGTCGGCGCCAGCGTGATGTTCTCCAGCACCGTCTTGTGCGGAAACAGGTTGAAACGCTGGAACACCATGCCGATTTCCGCGCGCAGCGCATCCACATCCGTGGCSGGCTCATGYACCGACACGCCATGCACCAGCACCTCGCCGCCGCTGGCGTCCTCCAGGCCATTGAGACAGCGCAGGAAGGTGCTCTTGCCCGAGCCCGACGGCCCGATCACGCACACCACCTCCGACGCCTTGATGCTGCAGTCAATGCCGCGCAGCACCGGCAGATGGCCAAACTGCTTGGTCAGCCGGTTAACGCGAATCACCTCGTCCATAGCGAGCCTCCAGTCTCTTCACAAGGTAAGCAAGGCCCAGCGTCAGCACCCAGTACATGAGCGAAATCGTGAGGTAGGGCTCCCAGTAGCGCGAATAGGCGCCGGCCACCGTGCGCGCGGCATACGCCAGCTCGGCCAGGCCAATGGCCGAGATCAGCGACGAGTCTTTCAGCAGCGAAATCGCRTTGTTGCCCAGCGGCGGCAGCATGCGGCGAAACGCCTGCGGCAGCACCACGTGGTACATGGTGCGCGGAAACGGCATGCCCAGCGAGCGCGCGGCCTCCACCTGGCCCTTGTCRATCGACTGGATGCCGGCGCGAAAGATCTCCGAGATGTAGGCGCCCGCGTTCAGCGTCAGCGCCACGACGCCCGACAGGAAGGCGCCGTAGTTCTGCTTGATGTGGCGCGCGTTCTCGCCCGAAATCAGCAGGCCGTCGGCCGGGTTGATGAACAGCGGCAGCACCGCAAAATGGATCAGCAGGATCTGCACAAACAGCGGCGTGCCGCGGAAAAAGCTGACATACACGGTGGACGGCCAGCGCAGGGCGTACTGGCACAGCTGGCGGGCMGGCGCGTGGCGCGCCTGCGCCAGGCGCGCCATGCCGATGGCCAGGCCGAGCGCCGTGCCCTGCACGATGCAGATCAGCGTGACGGTGATGGTCATCTGCAGGCCGCGCCAGAACAGCACGGCGTATTCTGAAATGATGTCGGCGCGAAACCAGCCGAACCAGAGGACTTGCTCCATACAGGAAAARGCGTGAACCCAGTCGTTGCCGGCGCTTATTGGGCCGGCAGCACGGGGGCCTCAGCCTGGAACCACTTCTTGTAGATCTGGGCATAGCTGCCGTCGGCCTTCACCGCGGCCAGGCCGGCRTTGAGCTTGTCCAGCAAGGCCTTGTTGCCCTGCTTGACGACGATGCCGAAGTACTCCTTGGGAAAGGCCGGGTCGCTCACGGTCTTGAGCTGCTTGTGCTCCTGGGCGCGAAAGGCGATGACGCCGTTGTCGCCGATGGCCGCATCCAGGCCGTTGTTGGCCAGCTCGGAGATCACCACGGGGGTGCTCTCGAAGCGGCGGATGTCGGGGTTGGTCTTGCCGAACTCGCGCGAGGCCATGTCGTCGCCGGTGCTGCCGTTGACCACGCCGATCTTCTTGCCGGCCAGGTCTTTCAGGCTTTTGGCGGGGCTGTTGCTGTGCACGGCAATGAGCTGGCGCGCCTCAAAGTAGGGGCTGGTGAAGTCATAGGACTGCTTGCGCTTGTCGTTGATGGTGACGCCGGAGATCACGAGGTCGAGGTCGCCGTTGTTCAGGGCCGCGAAGATGCCGCTCCAGGGGGTGTTGACGATCTTGATTTTGAGGCCCGCCTTCTGGGCGATGGCCTTGATCATGTCCACGTCGTAGCCGACGATGTCCTTGCTCGGGCTTTCGTAGGCAAACGGCCGGTAGGTGGCGCTGGAGCCGACTACCAGTTCCTGGCTTTGGGCGCTGCTGAGACCTGAGGCAAACAGCGCAAGGGTGGTGAAGGCAAGACTGGCTAGGCGTTTCAAGCTCATGAAGTTCTCCGGTGAATAAAAATAGTTAGTGTCAACGTGGGATAAAAACAAAACCTGGCATGCGGCGGCCGGTCAGGCCGCTGCTACCCGTTGCCGGGCACTCTCAATGGCGCTGGTGACTGCAGCGGGTGCAGTCCCCCCGACATGATTTCTGGCCAGAACCGAACCCTCCAGCGTCACCGACTGGAAGACGTCGGCCTCAATGACGGGGGAAAACTGGCGCAATTCCTCGAGGGTCAGCTGGCTCAAATCCTTGCCGGATTCGATGCAGCGGCGAACCGTCAGCGCCACCACTTCATGCGCTTCGCGAAAAGGCAATCCCCGGCGGACCAGGTAGTCGGCCAGGTCGGTCGCGGTCGAAAACCCGGCGCCGGCGGCCGCGCGCATGCGCTCCTGGTTGACGCCCAGCGAAGGCAGCAGGCGGCTGAACACCCGGACCGAGCTGCGCACGGTCTCGAGCGTGTCGACCAGCGGCTGCTTGGACTCCTGGTTGTCCTTGTTGTAGGCCAGGGGCTGGGATTTCATCACGGCCAGCACGCTGGCCAGGTTGCCGAACACCCGGCCGGCCTTGCCGCGCGCCAGCTCTGGAATGTCGGGGTTTTTCTTCTGCGGCATGATGGACGAGCCGGTGCAGAAACGGTCTCCGATTTCGATGAAGCCGATCAGCGGGTTGGACCAGAACACCAGCTCTTCCGACAGCCGCGACAAATGCATCATGATTTGTGCGCCGGCACTGCAGGCGTCAATCACGAAATCCCGGTCCGACACCGCATCCAGCGAGTTCCGGCAGACCCCGGCAAAGCCCAGCCGCCCGGCGACGAAATGGCGGTCAATCGGGAAGGAGGTGCCGGCCAGCGCGGCCGCCCCCAATGGCAGCTCGTTCAGGCGCTCACGCGCCTGGCGCACGCGCTGGATGTCGCGCAGGAACATTTCGACATAGGCCATGAGGTGGTGGCCAAACGTCACCGGCTGCGCAATCTGCAGATGGGTGCAGCCCGGCATGATGGTGGCGGCATGCGTGCGAGCCAGGTCCAGCGCCACGGTGACCAGTTCCTTGAGTTCGTCGCACAGGCCATCAAGTTCATGGCGGGTGTACAGGCGCAGGTCGGTGGCCACCTGGTCGTTGCGTGAGCGCGCGGTGTGAAGCCGCTTGCCGGCATCGCCGATCAGCTGCGTCAGGCGGTGCTCGATGTTCATGTGCACGTCTTCACGGTCCTTGGCCCAGGGGAACACGCCTTCCCTGATTTCCTGGCGGATACTGGCCATGCCCCGCTGGATGTCGGCCAGGTCCTGCCCGGACAGCACGCCGATGCTGGCCAGCATTTCGGCATGGGCCAGGGAGCCGTCAATGTCCACGCCGGCCAGGCGGATGTCGATGTCCAGGCATTGCTGGTAGTCGGTCAGCAGCTCGTCCATCGGCGCGGCAAAGCGCCCGGACCAGGCCTCAGTTTTTGCTTCTGCAAACATGTCGCTTTTGTCTCCTCTTTTTCTCGGTTTGTTCTCTGTTTGTTCTCTGTTTGTTCTTTGTGTGTGGGTTGCTGTGTCGCCAGGGGCCTTGAGTTATGTCAGAGCCCGGCGGCGGGCGTCTGCCGCATCAGGGTGGACTTGCCGAACAGGCTCTCGATCAGGTCCACCGCCAGTTCGGCGGTCTGGTTCCTCACATCGAGCGCCGGGTTCAACTCGACCAGGTCGACCGAGCCGAGGTAGCCGGTGTCGGCAATCATTTCCATGCACAGCTGGGTCTCGCGGTAGGTGGGCCCGCCGCGCACGGCGGTGCCGACGCCGGGCGCAATCTCCGGATCCATGCAGTCCATGTCAAAGCTGACGTGCAGGTGGGTGTTGCTGTCCACGCCCGCTAGCGCCTGCTCCATCGTTGCGCGCATGCCAAATTCGTCGATGTAGCGCATGTCAAAAACTTCAAACCCCAGTTCGGTGACAAAGGCGCGCTCTTCGGCGTCGACGCTGCGCACGCCGATCTGGCGCAGCTCGCGTGCCTGCAGGGCGACCTCGCCGCCCAGGTGGGTGAGCGCTTCGGGCCCGTGGCCCAGCAGGCAGGCCACAGGCATGCCGTGGATGTTGCCGCTGGGCGTGATGTGGGCGGTGTTGGTGTCTGCGTGGGCGTCAAACCACAGCACGCGCAGCTGCTTGCCGGCGGCCTTGCAGTGGCGTGCCACGGCGCTGATGGAGCCGATGGCCAGGCAGTGGTCGCCGCCCAGCAGCACCGGCAGCTGGCCGGCCGCCAGCGCGTCGTTCACGGCGGTGTAGATGGACTGGTTCCAGGCAATCACTTCAGGCAGGTGGCGAAAGCCGTCCCGTGGCGGCTCCCAGGGGTTGGGGGGGCCGGCCAGGTTGCCGCTGTCAATGACGTGCAGCTGGCGATCGCGCAGCGCCTGCGGCAGGCCGGCGACCCGCAGGGCGTCGGGCCCCAGGCCCGCGCCGCGCACACTGGCGCCAATATCGGTGGGCGCACCGATCAGGTGGATGGTTTTCACAATGGATTTCTGCGGTTCGATCAGCAGGCCGCCGCAGCGCTGCGGTTCGGGGTGCCTGCGGTGACGGGGTCGGGGGCCGGTGCGGGCGCGGTACGGGCCATGCCCATGCCATAGAGGTCTTTCGGGTCCATTAGTTCGGGAATCAGGTCGAGCACCCGCGAAGTGTCTTTCAGCACATGTTTTTCCAGGTAACGCATGGCGGAGAAGTCTTCGAGCGCAAAGCCCACCGAGTCAAAGACCGTGACCTGGGCGGCATCGGTGCGCACGGTCGCCTGCCCGTTCAGCACCTGCCACAGCTCGGTCACCGCAAAGTCCGGCGGCATCTGCTGCAGCTCGCCTTCGATGCGTGACTGGGGTTCGTACTCCACCACCACTTTGGCGGCGTAAAGAATGTCGGCGTGCAACTCGGTCTTGCCCGGGCAGTCGCCGCCCACGGCGTTGATGTGCATGCCGGGCTCTATCATTTCGGGCGTCAGGATCAGGGCGTTGGTTTTGTCAGCCGTCACGGTGGTCACGATGTCGGCGCCGCGGACCGCGTCGGCGATCGAGCTGGCGCGGTAGATACGCAGCCTGGGGTAGGCGAGCAGGTTGCGGACCAGCTTGTCGGTGGCCTGCGGATCCACGTCATAGACCCGCAGTTCTTCGATGCCCATGAGGCAGTGAAAGCCGATGGCCTGGAACTCGCTTTGCGCGCCATTGCCAATCAGGGCCATGCAGCGGCTGTCGGGCCGGGCCAGATGCTGGGCGGCCAGCACCGAGGTGGCGGCCGTGCGCAGCGCCGTGGTCAGCGTCAGTTCAGACAGGATGCGCGGGTAGCCGGTGTCCACGTCCGACAGCACGCCAAACGCCGTGACGGTCAGCAGGCCGTCGCGGGTGTTTTGCGGGTGGCCGTTGACGTATTTGAAGGCGTACTGGCGGCCATCGGAAATCGGCATCAGCTCGATCACGCCGATCGGCGAGTGGCTGGCCACGCGGGCCGTCTTGTCGAACTGCGGCCAGCGCCGGAAATCCTCGTCAATCATGCGCACCAATTCGCCGATGGCACCTTCGGGGCGGGTTGTCGCCAGGTGCTCCTGCAAATCATTCGTACCAATAAAAGCAACCATCATTTTCTTTCTTTGTCAGGCAAACCACCCGGCTGCGGGCACTTTTGTACAGGGCCCGCCTGGCGGGTGGCGATACACAATCTTAGGTCGGATGGCTGGAAATTTGATTTCCTATTGATGCGTGTTTATGATGATTTAAGAAATAAAATTTCATAAAAATCAAAATTACCATTCCGGAGTGATTGATGGACGCCTACGATAGAAATATTCTGAAATGGCTGCAGGACGACGGCCGGATGAGCAATGTGGAGCTGGCCGAGCGCATTCACCTGTCGGCACCGCAAACCCTGCGGCGCGTGCGTACGCTGGAAGAGAAAGGCGTGATCCGCCGCTATGCCGCCCTGGTGTCGCCTGCGGCCATCGGGCTGGAGGTCACGGCCTTTGTGAGCCTGTCGCTGGACCGCGAGCAGTTTCGCAATGTGCGCGAGGTCGAGCGCAATGTGATGGCTTTCTCAGAAATCGTCGAATGCCACACCATCTCCGGCGACTTTGACTACCTGCTCAAGGTGGTGGCGGCCGACCTGAAAAGCCTGTCCCTGTTCCTGACGGATCGCCTGATGCAGGTGCCGGGTGTTTCCGGAGTGCGATCGATGATTTGCATGGAAGAAATCAAGTCGCAAAGCAGCCTGCCGACCTGACGCCAGGACGTCAGGACGTCAGGATGCATACGGTGCATGCTTCGCCGGTTTGGGCGTTCGGTGGTTTGATTTATTCATCATATTGTTAAAAATACAGTGAAAAATTAATCAAAAAACGATTCAACATCGAGTATCTAGCAAATATTTCGAGGTTTCCATGCGTTTACCTTTTCCCTACCGGCCCGAAGCCGACATCGTCTCCCACCGTCTGGACGCCTTGAGCGGGGTGCTGGACTGGCCCGCTGCGGCACAAGCCGCCCGCCCCTGGGTGCAAGCCGTGCGCGAGAACCCGCCGCCGTTCTGGGCCATGGAGAGTTTGCTCAAGGAGTACCCGATCTCCAGCGCCGAAGGGCTAGCCCTGATGCGCCTGGCCGAGGCGCTGCTGCGCGTGCCCGATGCCGAGACCGCGATCGCCCTCACGGCCGATCAGCTGGGCCGCGCCGACTTCGAAGGGGCGGGCGACTCGACGCTGGCACGCCTGTCGTCCACCGCGATTGCCTTGTCCAAGAAGTTTTTGCCGCATTCGCAGGCGGGCGCAGGGCGCACGGATGTGGAACCCGGCCTCATGGGCAAGCTCGGTGCGCGCACGGTCGTGGCCGCCACCTTGCGGGCGGTGCAGCTGCTGGGCCACCAGTTTGTGCTGGGGCAGACCATTGGCGATGCCATGGCCGAAGCCGATGGCGCCCGCAAGAAAATAGCCAACCTGCGCTTCAGCTACGACATGCTGGGCGAGGGCGCGCGCACCGATGCCGACGCGCTGCGCTACCTCGACAGCTACACGCAAGCCATCCAATCAATTGCTGTCAAGGCCCATAAATCGGGCGCCTGTGAGAAAAACGACGGGATTTCCATCAAGCTCAGCGCGCTGCACCCGCGCTACGAAGACGCCCAGCGCGAGCGCGTGCTGGCGGAACTGGTGCCGCGTGTCTGGGGCTTGTGCGAGTTGTCGGCCCAGGCCAACATCAACCTCACGATAGACGCTGAAGAGGTCGACCGGCTGGAATTGTCGCTCGCCGTGTTCGAAGCGCTCGCCGCGCGGGTGGCGCAGCATCATCCGCAGTGGCAGGGCTTTGGCCTGGCCATGCAGGCCTACCAGACGCGCGCGCTGGAGCTGATCGAACACATTGCCGCCATTGGCCGCAAATACAAATTGCGCCTGATGTGCCGCCTGGTCAAGGGCGCCTACTGGGATTCGGAAATCAAGCGCGCACAGGAGCAGGGCCTGCCGCACTACCCGGTGTTCACCCACAAGCACCACACCGATGTCAGCTACCTGGCCTGCGCCCGCGCGCTGCTGGACGCGCCCGACGCGATCTACCCGCAGTTCGCCACCCACAATGCCGCCACGATTGCCGCGATTTTGCAAATGGCAGCGCGCAGCGTGAAGGCGGCATCGCCGGCGGTGGGCATGGCGCCCCAGTTTGAGTTGCAGCGCCTGCACGGCATGGGCGAGGGCGTATACCGCGAAGTGCTGAAGAACCCGCTGATCAGCTGCCGCGTCTACGCGCCCGTCGGTGCGCACCGCGATCTGCTGGCCTACCTGGTGCGCCGCCTGCTGGAAAACGGCGCCAATTCCTCTTTTGTGCACCAGCTGGCTGACGAGTCGGTGGGTATGGGCGAGTTGCTGATCTCGCCGCTGCGGCTGGAGCCTGAGTCGTCTTTGCCGCTGCCGCTCGCCCTGTATGGCCCGAGCCGGAAAAACAGCGCGGGGCTGGACTTGACGGTGGAAAGCATGCGCGCGCCGCTGCTTGACGCCTTTGAAGCTGTGCAGGTTCCCAAAGTGCCGGAATTCGATGCCAGGCTGGCTGCCAGTGCGGTCGCTACGGGAGTAAGCAGCTATCAAAAATGGAGCAAGGTGGAGGTGGCCGAACGCGCCGCCATCCTGCGCCACGCCGCCGATGTGCTGCAGCAGCAGATGCCGAAGTTCTGCGCGCTGCTGGTGAAGGAAGCGTTCAAAACCTGGGGCGACGCCGTGTCCGAGGTGCGCGAGGCGGTGGATTTCCTGCGTTACTACGCCAATGAAGCCGAGCGCATCATGGCGCCTGTCGCGCTGCCGGGGCCGACCGGCGAGACCAATGAACTGCGCCTGACGGCGCGCGGCGCCTGGGTCTGCATCAGCCCCTGGAATTTCCCGCTGGCGATTTTTGCCGGCCAGGTCGCTGCCGCGCTGGCCACCGGCAACGCCGTGCTGGCCAAGCCCGCCGAGCAAACGCCGGGTGTGGCCTGGGAGGCGGTGAAACTGCTGCATGCGGCTGGCGTGCCCGAAGGCGCACTGCAGCTGCTGCACGGCCCAGGCGAAACCGTGGGCGCCGCGCTGGTGGCAGCAAAGCAGGTGGCGGGCGTGGTGTTCACCGGCTCCACCCAGGTCGCCAAAATCATCAACCGGGCACTGGCCGCCAAGGACGGCCCCATCGTGCCGCTGATCGCCGAGACCGGCGGCATCAACGCCATGCTGGTCGACAGCACCGCGCTGCCCGAGCAGGTGGCCGATGCGGTGGTGCAAAGCGCGTTTCGCAGCGCCGGCCAGCGCTGCTCGGCGCTGCGCCTGCTGTGCGTGCACGAAGGCATTGCCGACGGCGTGATTGAAATGATCGAGGGCGCGGCGCAGGAACTGGTGGTGGGCAACCCGGCCGAGCTGGCCACCGACGTCGGCCCGGTGATTGACCGTGAAGCCTTCGACAACATCCAGCGGCATCTGACGCGCCTGGGTTCAAGCTCAAAAGTGCTGGTGGCGCGCAAGGAAAATGGAGGGGATGCCCACGATTTGATGGCGAACAGCATCACGCCTGCGGCGTTTGAGGTCAACAGCCTGGCCGAGGTCAAGGACGAAATCTTCGGCCCGGTGCTGCAGATCGTGCGCTGGGGCAGCGGCGAACTGAAAAGCCCGGAAGCCGTCATCGAACAGATCAACGCCCTCGGCTACGGCCTCACGCTGGGCCTCCAGACCCGCATCGACTCGCGCGCGCAGGCCCTGGCCGCTGGCGCGCATGTGGGCAACATCTATGTCAACCGCAACATGATTGGCGCGGTGGTGGGTGTGCAGCCGTTCGGAGGCGAAGGCCTCAGCGGCACCGGCCCGAAAGCCGGCGGGCCGCACTACCTGTACCGTTTTTGCGCCGAGCAGACCGTGACCGTCAACACCACGGCGGCAGGTGGAAACGCAGCTTTGCTGGCGGGGTGAGCGAGCCATCAACGGGTGAGGTGAAGAGTGGCTAAGACTTGCTAAGAGTGGCTAAAAGTTCGCCTTGGGATAAAGCTGCTCCTGTCGCGGACAGGTTGCGCAAATCTCAATCACCCCAGAGCCTGAACCCCCGTTCGGGCTGCGGGTCTCGCGCAAACCAGGTTTCGAACACGGGAATCGGCGCTTGCCGGATGGGCCGACGGTGGCGATACTTGAACTCAGGTGATTGAATTTTCCATGCGTTAGAGGTATTGGCAGTCAGGTATGTTGTGTCACCTCACCGCTCTGGCAAGTCAAGCCGGGAAAGAAGGAGTTCGATATGCAACTCATCACTGTGAAAATCGACAAGCCGGAAGCGACCAACTTCATTCTGGGGCAGACCCACTTCATCAAGTCCGTCGAGGACCTCCACGAAGCGCTGGTGGGCGCCGTGCCGGGCATCAAGTTTGGCCTGGCCTTTTGCGAAGCTTCCGGCAAATGCCTGGTGCGATGGTCGGGTACCGACCCCGCCATGGTCGAACTTGCCCGGAATAACGCAAAGACTCTTGCTGCGGGCCATTGCTTCATCATTTTCCTGGGGGAAGGCTTCTATCCGCTGAACGTGTTGAACACCGTCAAAATGGTGCCGGAGGTATGCCGCATTTTCTGCGCAACAGCCAATCCAACCGAAGTGATTCTTGCGGAGACGGAGCAGGGACGCGGTGTCCTGGGCGTGGTGGACGGCTTTCCAACCAAAGGGGTCGAGGACGAGGACGACATCAGCTGGCGCAAGAATCTGTTGCGGCAAATCGGTTACAAGCTTTGATTGAAGAGCCGGCGCGGCTGGAGGGGATCCGTAAATCATTGCCGGACTACCGGCTTCGGCGGCGTCGTTCGAACAATGGGAATGGGGTTGATTTGTCAGCCCGCTTGCATTCGGCGGCGCCGGCGACTAACGTAAGAGGGCAACGTGACTGGTTGCCCGTTTACTTCAAAGGAGCATGCATATGCCCAACACCACCTGGATCTTGGTCGCCAACGCAAGCACCGCCAAAATCTATGCCAACCACGGCACCAAGAAAGGACTCAAGATTCTGAAGGAGACCGAACACCCGGAGAGCCGGCAAAAAAACGCCGATCTGGTCACCGACCGCCCCGGACACATGCCGGGCATTGGCAACGGCCACGGTGCCTGCCAGCCCCAGACCGACCCCAAGCGCAACGCCGCGCAGCATTTCGCCCAGGAGTTGGCGCGCGAGTTCAACCATGGCCGCAGCACCAACCAGTTCGGGCGCGCCATCCTTATCGCCCCGCCCTCTTTCATGGGCCTGATCAACGACAAGCTGGACGGCCACACCGCCAACCTGGTCACCGACCGCTTCGAAAAGGATTACACCAAGGCCAGCGAAAAAGAACTCGCCGGACATCTGGAGTCCTGCATCTATCTTTGACCGGCGGATGATCCCGCCGCACCTCTAACCCCAATACACGTCGGTTAACGTCCATTCTGGGGTATCCAGTCACTTTCCATGACAGGAGAGCCGATGGCGCGTGGCCAGCCTGGCAGCACCATGGATGTGGCCGACGAGCAGGCCAACGATGAAGTCTTCGGCCGCTCCGGCGCAAGGTCACTCAGCTGTGGGCGGGATGGTGCGCTCTCCACTCCTTGAATTTGTCGTAGACGACGCGTTCCAGCGCCCACAGCGACATCGCGGCGACCAGCAAGCCGATGGCCAGCGCGTTGATCATGGCGTTTTGATGATCCGCATAACCCCAGACCCACGGCGAGATCATCAGCCCGATGCCCAGCAGGGCATTGCCCCAGTCATCAATCTGGGTTGTTAAAAAGAGGTCTTCAGAGGCCAGAAGGATGATGCCAACGCCGACCACCACAGCGCACCAGGCCGCCGCTACCGGCAAGCCCAGCGCCCAGGGCGAAATGCATAGCCAGAGACCGGCGGCGATTTCCAGTCTGTCCTGCCAACGATTGAGGGTATCCATGACAACCTCCACATCAAAGCTTGGGAATCTTCAGTGTAGAACTACTGTAAGAATAAGCAACAAGAGGCGCCGAACCCGCGGCTGACGCTGCGTTGCAGTCCGTTCCCCGAGAACGTAGTGAGACGGTGAGCGTAGGGACCGGTATCAGCCCTGCCGTGCGGCGCCATGGCGCATGGGGTCAGGTTGCCGCGCTCCGCATAAAGGCCTCGAACTCGGCAATGGGGAGTGGCGGGCAGAACAGGTAGCCCTGGTAGTAGCCGCAACCCTGCTCGGCCAGAAAGCTGCGCTGTGCCTCGGTCTCGACGCCTTCGGCAATCACATCGAGTCCCAGGCTTTGCGCCAGTGAAATGATGGCGCTGCAGATGGCGGCGTCGTTCGGGTCGCTGAAGACGTCCGCAATGAAGCTTTTGTCGATCTTCAATTGGTCCAGCGGCAGCCGTTTGAGGTAGGACAGCGAGGAGTAGCCCATGCCGAAGTCGTCCAGCGCCAGGGTCACGCCCAGCGCCTTGAGTGTGCCCATCTTGGCGATGGCGATTTCCATGCGGTCGGCCAGCAGGCTCTCCGTCAGCTCGAGCTTGAGGTTGTGGGGCCGGATGCCGGTCTGTTTGATCGCGGCCATCACCATGTCCACGAAGTCGGGGTGGCGAAACTGCCGCACGCTGACGTTGACGGCAATGCTCAGGCCTGCCGTTTCAGGCCGTTTCTGCCAGGCCGCCAGCTGCAGGCAGGCTTGCTCCAGCACCCATTGACCCAGCGGCAGGATCAGGCCCGTTTCTTCGGCCACCGGAATGAAGTCCGCGGGGCTCACCATGCCGCGCTGCGGATGCTTCCAGCGCAGCAAGGCTTCCACGCCGGTGATGCGCTGCTCGCGGTCGACCTGCGGCTGGTAGTGGACCAGGAACTGGTGCTCCCGCAGGCCCGCGCGCAGGTCGGTGCTCAGGGCGGCGTTGGCGCTGACGGAAGCCTGCATGTCCGGATCAAAAAAGCAGACCGTGTTGCGGCCCATGGTCTTGGCCTGATACATCGCCAGATCGGCCTGCTTGAGCAGTTCGCTGACGCTGCCCTGCAGCATGTTGAAGGGGGTCACGCCGATACTGGAGGTGCTGTAATGCTGGTAGCCCGCGAGGTCGTACGGTTCTCGCAGGGTGGCCAGCACTTTTTCGGCGACGATCTGGGCTTTGCGGGTCGCAGTTTCGGGGTGTGTGCCCAGGTCCTGCAGCATCACCACGAACTCGTCGCCACCCAGGCGCGCCACGGTGTCGAGCTTGCGCACGCAGCCCTTCAGGCGTACGGCCACCTTCTGCAGCAGCAGGTCACCCTTGGAGTGCCCCAGGGTGTCGTTGAGGATCTTGAAGTTGTCCAGGTCGATGAACATCAGCACGCCTTCCTGCCGGGTAAGGGCGCAGTCTTCCAGCGCCTGTTCAAGCCGGTCCAGCAGCAACTGGCGGTTGGGCAACTCCGTCAGGGGGTCGTAGAAGGCGAGATGATGGATCTTCTCGTCGGCCGCCTTGCGCTGGGTGATGTCGCGGCCCACGGCAACCCAGTGGGTCAGCTCGCCGGTTTTGGCCGCCACCGACACGATTTCCAGGTCCACCCAGAACGACCCGCCGTCCTTGCGGTAGATCATCAGTTCGCCGCGCGCCTGTTTCCATTGCCGCAGCGCGCCGAAGATGCGGGCAAGCTCGTCCTCCCGCGTCTCGGGCCCCTGCAGCATGCCCGGCATCCGGCTCAGCACCTCCTCGCGCGTATAGCCGGTATGCCGCTCGAAGGCGTCATTGACGAAGACGATCTGCGGCCCCGACCCATGGCGCGGCGACGCCTCGACGATGACCACAATGTCGTTCAGCCGCGCGATGCCGGTTTCCAGCAGCATCAACTGCTCCTGGGAATTGCGCCGCTCGCTGACGTCGCGAAAGTAGACTGCCAGGCCTTCGGCAAACGGATAGGCGCGCACTTCCAGCCATTTGCCGAGCGGCGGGTAGAAATCCTCGAACTCCACCTGACGATTCCTGGCCAGCGCCTGCTGGATGTGCTGGCGCAGCCGTCCGCTCACCTCCTCGCCGAAATCCTGCCAGATTTCCTGGCCCAGCAACTCGGCGGTCGAGCGCTGCAGCAGCCGCTCGCTCTCCTGATTGAGGTAGGTGAAGCGGCCCTCGCGGTCCAGTGTGACAAAAGCCTCGGTGATGCTGGCCAACGTGGTGGTCAGGCGCATGGCCAGGCGCAGGGTTTCCTCCTGCGCCTGTTTCCGGGCGTTGATGTCCTGCAGGGCGCCCTGGATACGGGCGACCGTTCCGTTGGCGCTGCGGACTACTTCGCCAATCATCCGCACCCACCGGCGCCCGTCCTGCGCGGTCAGCAACTGGGCTTCCTCGTCGAAGGGCGTCGCGTTACGCGCGCATTCCGTGATGACCTGGCGGAGTCTGGCGCGCGATTCTGGGGCGCAGCGGCGCAGCAGCTCCTCGAGCGTGCCCGGCATGGCCGCGCCGGTGCCGAGCATGGCGGCGAACTCGGGGGACAAGGTCAGGCGGCCGTCTGCGAGGTCCATCGACCAGCTGCTCATCTGGGCGGTGCGCATGGCGATGTGCAGGCGCCTTTGGCTTTGCTGTTGCTGCTCGGTGCTATGGTCCGCCAGGAGCCGGTGCTGGCGCCTCAGCTCCAGTTGCGCCACCACCTGCCGGCCCAGGATGTCGAGGGCGCTCAGGTCCGCGTCCCGGCACGTGCGGACAGCCGGGTCCATGACGGCCAGCACCCCCAGTGGCGTGCCATCGGCCGCTATGAGTGGGACCGCCGCGAAAAAGCGCAGGCCTGCAGGGCCGGCCACCATCGGGTGGCGGGACAGCTCTGGGTCCGCTGCGGCGTCGGGAATCGTCAGGGGCTTCCCGCCAGGCTGCAGAACCCGGGCGTAAAAATCGGTCAAGCCGGCCGCCACCTCTACCTCTGGAAGGCCCACCGACCATGAGGACGGGGGCGTCTCTTCGTCCACCAGCTGCAGGACGGCCGCACGGGTTCCGCACAACTTCGCGGCCAGCTGCACCAGCCCGTCAAAGTCAGGTTCGGAGAGAGGCGTAACGCTGACGCCAGACGCTCCGGCCTCTGCTGCGCTGCGGGGGATGGCGGGCGGGTTGGAAGTCACAAGGCGTTCGCTCCAGTCAGTGGGTGCATAAACGGTGCATGATGGGCCTTGAAAAAACCATTGCCGACATGACCTGACTCAGTGCACTATTAGGTTCCAGCGACGCTGTACGTTCCATAGGGGAGCTGCCTCAGGAATATGTTGGATTGTTGTGTTAAATGTCACATGGCGTTAGCATTGTGCCGAGTATATTTAAAGCCAGGCTTTTTTGTAGACCCGGGCTGCCGGTAGAAAGTACAGGGAGAGATGCATCATGAATTCCATGCAGGATTTGCAGCAATGCCCTGATGTTGCCACACTGAAACCTGCTCTCCACGCCCTGTGCTCAAGATTTGGCCGCGTTGAAAGGCTGGACATCCTGACGGCCATGCATGAAGGCAAGCAGCAGGCCATCTGCTTCCTGCGCCTGGACTCCCCCGAAAATGAACAGGCCCTGATGAAGACGCTGGGCGTGGGAAAGTTCGGCGGCGAAGTGGTCTTCGTGGTTGATCTGGTTTCGCCGGACTCGCAGGAAGACTTCGGTCCCTCATCCCAGTGGGCTGACTCCGGCAACTTCTAGTTGAAGGGCCAGCACGCGCGCCTCGAATGCCATACCGGGTGCGCTACAGCAGCATCCTGCGAAAATTAATTTGGTTACCTCTCTTGCACAAGGGCGGATCTTTTTATTTTCTGCAGACGTACCATGCGTACTTTTTCAAGGAAGACACATGGCAACACCGTTTTTTGGCAAACGAGAAAATGAGACGTCTACCACGTCCCCCAATTTGCGTCATGGTGCACCCGGTTATGGAGCCGCAGGAAGCTCCAGCACATTGCAGTCTGCTTCCGCGGCTGCCAATCAGCAAAGCAATGCCAAACCTGTGAATGATCCTGCAGCCTCCACCAGCAAGGAAGGCGGCAGCAAGCTGACGGTCGGCCCCAATATCAAGCTCAAGGGCGTGGAAATCACCGACTGCGACACCCTGGTCGTGGAAGGCCTGGTCGAAGCGACCATGGATTCGCGCGTGATCCAGATTGCAGAGCAGGGCGCCTTCAAGGGCTCGGCCGAAATTGATGTCGCTGAAATTCGCGGCGAATTCAATGGCAACCTGACGGTGCGCCAGAAGCTGGTGATCTATTCGACCGGCAAGGTTACCGGCACCATTCGCTATGGCAAGCTGGTGGTCGAAGAAGGCGGACAGCTCTCGGGTGAGATCCAGTTCGGCGCCTCGGGCAGCAAGCCGGTGGCCGCGGCCAAGCCAGGTTTGCAGGCGGTATAAGACGAGAAAAGAAGCGCGGAAATTCAGCCTGAACCCTCGGGGCGTCCCGGAGGGGGCGGCTGGACAGCCGCGCCGGCAGCTTGCCCGCGAAGCCTAAAACCAGCGGAACGCCAGCGGTATCAGCAGGGAGGCAAGCACCACTTGCAGGCCCAGCGCCAGGCCGGCATAGGCGCCGGCATCGGCGTTGACTTGCAGGGCGCGCGCCGCGCCAATGCCATGGGACGCCGTGCCCAGGGCAAAGCCGCGTGCGGCCCATCCCGCCTGGTTCGTCGGTATGCGCAAGGCATCGAACAGGTACTTGCCGGCGAGCGCCCCGACCAGGCCGGTGATGACGGCAAACACGGCAGCGAGCGCCGGAATGCCGCCTATTTTTTCAGCGATACCCATGGCGACGGGTGCCGTCACGGACTTCGGCACCAGCGATAGCGCGACGTCCGCCGGCAGGTTCAAGGCCCACGCCAGCAGCAGCGCCGAGCCACTCGCGGCCATGCCGCCTGCCAGGGCGGCGAGCAGCAAGCGCCACCAGCGTCGACGCAGTTCCTCGCGCCGCTGCCAAAGCGGCCAGGCCAGCGCCACCACGGCCGGACCCAGCAGGAAATGGATGAATTGCGCGCCCGCGAAATAGCTGGGGTAGGGCACGCCAGTGAGCAGCAGGCCACTGGCTATGCACACCACCGTCCACAGCACCGGGTTAGCCCAGGGCGCATGCCCCAGGCGCGCGTACGCTGCCTGGGCCAGCACATACACCACCAGTGTTGCGGTCAGCCCGAACAGCGGCGTGGCCGAGAGATAGACCCACAACTCCACGAACTTAGGCATCCGGGCCTTCCTTGCCGAGGGGGTCGGTGCGGCCCTGCAGGAAATGCAGGCTCAAAACAGTCACCACCAGCCCGGCCAATGTGGACAGCACAACGACTGCCAGCATGCGCACGCCATACTGGCTGACCAGCGAAAGATGCGTCATCACACCCACGCCGACGGGTACAAAGAGTAACGAAAGGTGTGTCAGTAAAAAATCGGCGCATGCGGCAACAGGCTCGCGCACCACGCTCCACCGCAGCGCCAGGAGCAGCAGCATCATGCCAATGACAGGCCCCGGAAAGGGCAGGGACCATCCGCGCGTCATCAGCTCACCCACGGACTGAAGTGCGAGCAGCCAGGCCAGTCCGCGCAGGGCTTGCATGGTCGGTGCGTTTCCGCTTCCTTATTCCGAGTTGCCTGGTTGTCAGAAGCGCGGCAGGTCCGGATGCGCGATCTGGCCGCCCCGTACCAGCATTTTTCCGTACTCGGCGCAGCGGTTCAGGGTCGGAATCACCTTGCCGGGATTGAGCAGGCCCCTGGCGTCGAAGGCGCGCTTGACGCCAAACATCTGCTCGTTTTCTTCCGCGGAAAACTGCACGCACATGGAGTTGAGTTTCTCCACGCCAACGCCGTGCTCACCGGTGACGGTGCCGCCCATGGCGACGCTGGTTTCCAGGATGTCGGCGCCAAACAGCTCGCAGCGGTGCAATTGGTCCGGGTCATTGGCGTCAAAGAGGATCAGCGGATGCAGGTTGCCGTCGCCTGCATGGAACACGTTGGCGCAGCGGAGTTGGTATTTCTTTTCCATCTCGGCAATGGCCAGCAGGATGTCGGCCAGCCGTTTGCGCGGAATGGTGGAGTCCATGCACATGTAGTCGGGGCTGATGCGGCCAGACGCGGGGAAGGCATTCTTGCGGCCGCTCCAGAAGCGCAGGCGTTCGGCTTCATTCTGGCTCACGGCAATGGCGGTGGCGCCGCAGCGGCGCAGCACCTCGCTCATGCGGCCGATTTCTTCCTCGACCTCCTCGGGTGTGCCATCGCTCTCGCACAGCAAGATCGCCTCGGCCGTCAGGTCATAGCCGGCGTGCACAAAGTCTTCGACGGCGGCGGTCATGGGTTTGTCCATCATCTCCAGCCCGGCTGGAATGATGCCGGCTGCAATCACCGCCGCCACTGCGTCACCGGCCTTGCGCAGGTCGTCAAAGCTGGCCATGATGCAGCGCGCCAGTTGCGGTTTGGGAACGAGCTTGACGGTGACTTCGGTGGTCACGGCCAGCATGCCTTCGCTGCCGATGATGATGCTCAGCAGGTCGTAGCCCGACGCATCCAGGGCATCGCTGCCAAATTCGACTTCTTCGCCCGCGATGGTGAAGCCCCTGACCTTGAGCACGTTGTGCACGGTGAGACCGTATTTGAGGCAGTGCACGCCCCCGGAATTCTCGGCGACGTTGCCGCCGATGGTGCAGGCAATCTGGCTCGACGGGTCGGGTGCGTAATAGAGGCCGTAGGGCGCTGCCGCCTCGGAGATCGCCAGGTTGCGCACGCCGCCCTGCACGACGGCGGTGCGGCTGGTCGGGTCGAGCTTCAGGATTTTGTTGAACTTGGCCAGCGACAGCGTGACGCCCAGCCGGTGCGGCATGGCGCCGCCGCTCAGGCCCGTGCCGGCGCCGCGCGCCACCACGGGCACATCAAGGCCGTGGCAGGCTTTCAGCACGGCCTGCACCTGGGCATAGGTTTCGGGCAGGGCCACCACCAGTGGTCGCTGCCGGTAGGCTGTCAGGCCGTCGCACTCATAAGGCGTTGTGTCCTCGGTGTTCCACAGCAGCGCATGGGCGGGCAGCACCGCCTGCAAGGCGCCAACGACCTGTGACTGCCGTTCTGATCGTTCTGGCAAATCTTGCTGCAGGCTGGATGCGGGGGCGTTCATGGTCGGACTCCTGAGTGAGATGAAACTGTAGGGCAAGCCGCCCCCGCCGGGTTGAAGAAATTTAAATCCCTGTGTGAAATGCGGGGCCGGTCGGTGAACCTCAGTTCAGGCTTTTGCGCAGCCAGTCGGCAAATGCCGTGCATTCCCAGCGGTCCATGGTGCCGGTGCGCCAGCACAGGTAGTGGGCGTGCGGGCTCGCAATGTTGCTGCCGAAGACAGCGTTATTGCCCAGGCGCACCAGCGAGCCGTTGTCCAGCCAGGGCGCACCCAGCTTGAGGCGGACGAGCGCGATGCCCATGCCCGCCGCGGCCGCATCGCACATGAGGCCGATGTCATTGAACTGGGAGCCGTCTTGCGGTTCGGGCCAGTCCAGGTTGTTGGCGGCAAACCAGGTGCGCCAGGGCTCCAGCGGGGAGCGCAGCAGGTTTTCGCCTTCCAGGTCTTCGGCCGCTTCAAAGGGTCCGTGCTCGCGTACAAAGGCCGGCGAGGCCAGCGGGGTGATGTCGTCACTGGCCAGGCACACATGTTCCAGGTCGGCATAGCGCCCGGTGCCGAAGCGCACGATCAGGTCGGCGTCCTCGGCCACCACGTCTAGCAGGGGAATGGAGACCTGCAAGGTCAGGTCAATCTCGGGATAGGCCTCGGTAAATTGCCGCAACCGCGGAATCAGAATGGAACGTGCAAACGTGGGCGTGACCGCCAGCCGCAGCTTGCGTTTGCCGGGCGTGCCGTTTTGGCCCGCTGTGCCCGGGAACTTCTGCAGTGTGGCGAGGCCCTCGCGCACATGCGCCAGGTATTCGCTGCCTTCGGTGGTCAAGGAGAAATCGGCGCGGCCAAACAGCTTGGTGCCGATGATCTGCTCGAGCTGCTTGACCCGGTGGCTCACGGCGCTGGGCGTGACGCAGAGTTCCTCCGCGGCCTGGGTCACGCTGCGCAGCCGCGCCAGCGCTTCAAATGTCAGCAGGCACTGAATGGGCGGAATTCTCGCCGGCGCGGCCATGGCGGTTACTTGAAAATGACGGTCTTGTGGCCATTGAGCAGCACGCGGTGCTCGCTGTGCCACTTGACGGCGCGCGCCAGCACCTGGCTTTCGGTGTCGCGGCCCATGGCCGTCAGGTCTTCGACGGTCTTGCTGTGGTCTGCGCGTGCCACGTCCTGCTCGATGATCGGGCCTTCGTCCAGGTCGCCCGTCACATAGTGGGCGGTCGCGCCTATCAGTTTTACCCCGCGGTCATGCGCCTGGTAATAGGGTTTGGCGCCCTTGAAACTCGGCAAGAAGGAGTGATGGATGTTGATCGCGCGGCCGGCCAGTTTGCGGCACAGGTCGTTGGAAAGGATCTGCATGTAGCGCGCCAGCACCACCAGCTCGGCGCCCTCTGATTCGATGATTTCCAGCTGCTTGTCCTCGACCTGGGCCTTGGTCGCGGCGGTCACCGGAAAATGGTGGAAAGGGATGTTGTAGCTGGCGGCCAGCTGGTAGAACTCCCGGTGGTTGGACACGATGGCGCGAACGTCCAGCGGCAGCAGGCCCGATTTGCAGCGAAACAGCAGGTCATTCAGGCAATGGCCCTCCTTGCTGACCATGATGACCGTGCGCATGGGCTGCGTGGTTGCGTGCAGCTTCCAGTTCATCTGGAACGGCTCGGCAAAGCCCTTCAGCTGCTGCGACAGCTCCGCGTGCGTCAGCTGGTCACAGGCAAATTGCACCCGCATGAAAAACAGGCCCGTGTCATGGTCGTTGTACTGGGCGGCTTCTTCAATGTTGCCGCCGTTCTGCAGCAAAAAACCGGAAACGGCGTGAACAATGCCCCTACGGTCCGGGCAGGACAGGGTCAGGATATATGCGTGGTTCATAGGGGATGAATTGTCGCAGGCTCCGCCACCGATCGCCTGATCCGGCCGGAATCCCGGGTGCCGGGGAGGCGCAAGAGCACCGGAATGCAAGATTACTACACGCAGTGAAAAGCGTGGAGGCTCTCCACCCCAGCCGGGGCCGCGGGACTGGCTTTGCCAGACCGCAGGCGCAGCGGCCCCCTCGGGGGGCAGCGCATTACACGCAGTGACAAGCGTGGGGGCCTATTTATGCAGGCTCGCGCAGTAGTCCATATCGGGGAGTGCTGGCGTGCCCCAGACGCTATCGAAGGCGTCCGCTTTTTCGGGCGTGGCGTTGCCTGCGCGCAGGCGAATGGCACGGACCTTGAATTCCGCGGCCAGGTGCTGCGGCACGCCCACGGTGCGGTCCACATGACCGCTGCCGGCCAGCAACACCACCACCTTGCCGGGCAGCGCTGCCTGGTTCAGGGTTTGGGCCATGATGATGTCCCTGGCGATCTGGATGCGTGTCATGGGTGTGATCTGGCTCTCGGGCAGCAGATTGCAATGGCCCATGCGAATCAGCTGCTGCTGTGCCTTCAGGGCCGGGCCGGGCAATTGAACGTCGAGCTTGCTGTCGTCCATGCTGCTTTGCATCTGTGCGCGCGGCAGGTTGGCGCCCAGCACCGGCACGCCGGCGCGCACGGCCGTCATCACGGCCGGTCCGTACGCCGCCCAGGGCCAGGCTTTGTCGTTCCATTTCAGCGTATAGCGTGTCTGTTCTTCGGAGGCGCTGGGCAGGAGAGTGGCGGTGCTCACCCCGGCATCGGCCATTTCCAGCGCCAGGGCCCCCAGCAGGCCGCGTTGCGCCAGGTGCGCGATGACTTGCTGCGCTACCTGCTGGTGTTCTGCGGCATCGTGCTGTTCGCCGATCAGCAGCGCATCCATGGGCAGCAGGGCATCGAGCCGGGCGGCCGTGGCTGCGGCAGTGCTGCCGCTGGCGGGTTGGAGGATGGGCGCCTCCGGAGGGCCGGGTCGGCTGGCGCAGCCGCTCGTCAGCGCCACGGCGGCAGCACAGACCAGTGCACCGGGGAGCCCTGACAAAACTGACAAGGCTGACAAAGCCGGCAAAGGGAAATGAAACATCGGTGGATACTAATGCCTTCGGCCCGGCTCCGCCCGGCATGCTTTTTCCTTGTCATTTTCCGCTTACACGTCCATGCTTCCTGACGCAGCCAAACGCCTATCGTCCTTGCTTCGATCTCCGTCGGTTTGCGTCATCCTGACGCTGCTGATCGCCTGGGCCGCGGCCGCTCTGTGCGTCATGTTGCGCACGCCCCTGCCATGGATGATCGGGCCGTTGCTGGTAACCGCCGCATGTTCCATGCTGGGCGGCGCCACGGCCAGCTGGACGCCGCTGCGCAATGCCGGCCAGTGGATTATTGGCTGCGCGCTGGGGCTTTACTTCACACCGCAGGTGGTGGCGCTGATGGCCGGCTTGTGGTGGGCGATTGCGCTGAACATTGCCTGGGCGCTGTTGTTGGGCCTGGCCTTTGGTGAGTGGCTGTATTGGGTGCATCGCGGGCCGGGGCCGACCGCCATGGCCGGCCAGCAGCAGCCTGCGCCCCGGCCATCATGGGGTGCCCGATTTCATGTGGCAGGCTTGTCGCGCATCACGACCTACTTCGCCGCCCCCATAGGCGCGGCCTCCGAAATGACCCTGATGGGCGAGCGCCACGGCGCGCAGACGGACCTGGTGGCGTCGGCACACAGCCTGCGCGTGCTGCTGGTGACGCTGATCATTCCCTTTGGCTTTCAGTGGGCCGGCCTGCATGGGCTGGACACCACGCTCCCGGGTGCCCGGGACGTTCACTTGCCGGGGCTGGCGCTGCTGGCTGGACTGACCGGCATCGGCTGTTGGGCCATGCTCAAACTGGACCGCGCCAACCCCTGGTTCATCGGTGCGCTGGTGGTGTCTTTGCTGCTGACCGCGTGTGACGTGACGCTGTCGGCCATCCCGCAGCCCCTGACCAATGCCGCGCAGCTCGTGATCGGCATCAGCCTGGGCGTGCGCTTTACCCGCAGTTTTGTGCATCTGGCGCCGCGCTGGCTCGGCTCCGTGGCGCTGGCGACTGTCGGGATGATGGGGTTGTGTGCCGGTTTTGCCTGGCTGCTGGCACGGTTCAGCAGCCTTCATTGGGCCACGCTGCTGCTGGGCACCTCGCCGGGCGGGATTGCCGAGATGTCGATCACGGCCAAGGTGTTGCAGCTGGGCGTTCCCGTCGTGACGGCCTTTCACGTCACGCGGCTGGCGGCCGTGTTATTGCTGGCCGAGCCCATGTACCGCTGGATGTACCAGAAGCGCCCCGCGGCGCAGGCTGAAAGCCCACCCGCTAAATGACAAGAAAAAAGGAGGCAGAGAGCGAGCGTGGCGGCTCACCCCATCAGCAGGGGCCGCGGAACCGGCTTCGCCGGGCCGCAGGCGCAGCGCCCCCCCGGGGGGGCAGCGCATTACACGAAGTGAAAAGCGTGGGGGCTTTTTTAGTGCAACGAGATGGGCGTGTTAGCCAGCCCGCTATAGCCTTCGAGCGTGTCTTCGATTTCTTCCTGGGTCGGCGTGTTTTTCGCCCAGGCACTGAGGCGCTCCTGGAACATTTCTGCCCACGAGCCGTCAAGGTACACCTCTTTGCCCGATCGTTTGTCCACGATTTCAAAGCCGTGGCGCGCCAGCTGGGGAACGGCGGGCGCTGGCGCAGATTCTTCGGGCGCGTTCGCGTGAATCTGAACCACCACAAAAGAGTCGGAGTCGTAAAGCATGTGCATGGTGATGTCCTTCGCCTTTACATAGCAACGTTGGTGCCAGGTTTCAAGAGGACAGGGTAAGCCGCAATGCGCCGTATAGGCAGGCAAAAAGTCACGCTGCGGCGTTTATGGCAAATTGCGCAGCGATTTTCAGAATTTATTCACGGTATTGAGCTGCTGGTCGACAAAATCGCCGTTGTACTGGGTTATTTTGCTGCGCACCGGCAGGTAGCCCAGCGAGGGCGCGTACCAGACTTCCACTTTCTGATCGTATTCACGGCGCGGCTGGCGCGTGAGCCTGAGAGCGACGATGTCCCCGAAAGGCAGGCTGACGCTTTCCTCGGCCTCCACCAGAAAGGTCCAGGTATCCGCATCGCGCGGTCCCACGGTGTACAGCGAAATGCTGGAGCCGACCGGAAAGCTGGCCGGCTTGCCTGCGAGCATGCCGCCCAGCTGTAAAAACACGCTCACCCGGTCCTGGGCGCCCTTGACCCATGGGGCGGCGGGCGTGTTGGCGCTGAAGGTGATGCGGGCTTTGTCGGCCTCGAAATGGGCAGCCACCTCGCTTCTCGATTTATCCGAAAAGCGCGTGGGCGCCAGCCCCTCGGCGCCCACCTGGCCACTGCTGGCCATGCTGCGCGAGCCCAGAAACAGCGCGCTCACGGTCATGCGGGCGTCATAGCTGCCGCCCGCCTGATGCCAGCCGAGTTCGGCGTTCGCGTGGTAGGTCATGCCCTTGGCCTGGCCGGTCATCTTGTAGGCCAGCCTGACGCTGGGGGGCAGGGCCATGGCCGTTACCGGAGTCAGGCTGGGGCCGGCTGGCAGCGCAGGCGCCGCGGGCATGGGTGGTTCCTTGGCGGACGTATCGGCCGTCGGGAGCGGCACGCTGTCCGCGCTGGACGAGGCAGGAGGTTCGCTGCCCGCGAGTGAGTCGGGGGCTTGAGGCGCTGCAGAATCAATAGCAGGCTGCGCAGGTGCATCAGCGGCCACAGCCTCATTTTCTTTAACAGGAACAGGAGGCCTTTTGGGTTTGACCGGCGCCTTGACTGCGGGCTTGACCGCGGGAGGCGCTGCTGGCGGGGGAAGCACCTTGGCCGGTGGAAGGACCTCAATGCTGCGCGTGACAAATGCCGGCGCGGTGCGGCTGCGGGTGGACGCAGGGTCCGTTTCCGGGCCAAACCGGTCGGGCGTCGTTCGCAGCAGCAGCGTGTGTACGGCGAGCACCAGCACGGCCAGCATGACCAGCGCTCGCCAGGGGGGTGCCGCGCGCGACCCCCCCGAAGCTACCCCTGGTGCTGCCAGCACGCTGTTCATGCCCCTGTGAACCCCAGATCGCTGGAAAGTTGCCGGGCGGCTGCCGCCAGTGGCCGGGCCACCGCGCCGTCCCAGGCCGGATCAAACGTGGCCAGCGAGCCCAGCGCCACCATGCCCAGCGCCAGATGACCGTCGGCATCAAACACCGGCGCACAGAAACCGGCCACGCCGGGCAGCAGGGTGTCCACAACGCGCGCCAAGCCGCGCCGGCGCACTTCTTCCAGCAGCGCGGTCGCCTCGGCCATGCTGGTGGGCAGGTCCTTGCGTCCCAGCTTCTGGGTGCGTGCCAGCTCGTCCTTGAGCAATGCGGCCAGCCGGTTCTGCGGCGCATGCTGGTTCAGCATGAAGGCCGCAAAGCACAGGCCGGTGGCCGAGGACAGCAGCGGCATCACGTCGCCCAGGCGCAGGTTGACGGTGATGGCTTGGGGCGACTCCTCCCAGTGAACAATGGTCGGGCCCTGATTGCCCCAGACCGCCAATGCCAGGGTCTGGCCGATCTGCTCCGTCAGCGGCTGCAGGCGCTGACGCGCCAGTTTCACGCTGTCAAGCCGGGAAAGAGAAGCGAGCCCTAACTTGAGTGCGGTTGGCCCGAGGTCGTAGCGCGTGGAGCCGGCATCCTGCGTGACCAGCCCGAGGCGCTGGAAGCTCACCAGATAGCGGTGCGCCTTGGCCGCGCTCATGCCTGCCGCCGCCGCCAAGTCGCGCAGCATCAGCGGACCGGGTGCTGCGGCCAGCACCCCCAGCAGGCTGAACCCAACCTCCACCGACTGAATGCCCGCGCGCTGGGGTGGCAGATCGGTGAGTGGCGCAGCAGGCGGCGCGGCAAGCGGGATGTCGAGGGAGCCAGGAGGAGCGTTCATGAAAGTGAGAGAATTTCGAATTACATTTAGGTAAACTGATTTCACTTATCGTAACGCGAAACAATGATTTTCAGGTTTTGAGGCGTTCCCCGGGCAGTGGCAGGGTGCCGCGAAGCGCCCGAGCCCTTCAGGGACGGCACAATCCAGTGTGCTTTTTGCAATGCAACACTGAAGAAAACCCGCCAGCCACCCAATCAGGATATTGATGAAACTCGCCACTTACAAAGACGGTTCCCGCGACGGCCAGCTCGTTGTGGTGTCGCGCGATCTTGCCACCGCCCATTATGCGACGGGCATCGCCAGCAAACTGCAGCAGGTGCTGGACGACTGGAACTTCCTTTCGCCCCAACTGCAGGACCTGTACGAAACACTCAACAACGGCAAGGCGCGCCACGCCTTCCCGTTTGAGCCGGCGCAATGCATGGCGCCGCTGCCGCGCGCCTACCAATGGGCCGACGGCTCGGCCTTCATCAACCATGTGGAGCTGGTGCGCAAGGCCCGCAATGCGGAAGTGCCCGCCACGTTTTATACCGATCCGCTGATGTACCAGGGTGGCAGCGACGACTTCGCCGGCCCCTGTGACAACGTGGTGGTTGCCAGCGAAGAATTCGGCATCGACTTTGAAGCCGAGGTCGCGGTGATCACGGCCGATGTGCCCATGGGCGCCACGCCCGAGCAGGCGCTCGAAGGCATACGCCTCGTGATGCTGGCCAACGACGTGTCGCTGCGCAACCTCATACCCGACGAGTTGGCGAAAGGCTTCGGCTTTTTCCAGAGCAAGCCGGCCACGGCCTTCAGCCCGGTCGCGGTGACGCTGGATGAACTGGTGTTCAATGGAGAAAATGCCTGGGACAAGGGCCGTCTGCACATGACGCTGCAAAGCACCTGGAACGGCCGCAAGGTCGGCATGTGCGAGGCCGGACCCGAGATGACCTTTCACTTCGGGCAGCTGATTGCCCACATCTGCAAAACCCGCAACGTGCGCGCCGGCAGCATTGTGGGCTCTGGCACCGTGAGCAACAAGGACTGGAGCCACGGCTACAGCTGCATTGCCGAAAAGCGCGCGACTGAAACCATCGAGGACGGCAAGCCGAAAACGCCGTTCATGAAGTTTGGCGACACCATCCGCATCGAGGTCAAGGGCAAGGATGGGCTGTCGGTGTTTGGTGCGATTGAGCAGAAGGTTGCGCCGCTGCGGTAAGCCGATTCAACCTGAAATCCCCGCCGGGGGATGGGCGGTTTACGGGTGGCCGAGCTGCGCCACAAAGAGCTTCAGGCCGCGCAGCAGCATTTCCACCGAGATGGCCACCAGGATCAGCCCCATCAGCCGTTCAAAGGCCATCATGACGCGGTCGCCCGCGATGCGCTGAATCCGCTCGGACAGCACCAGCACCACCGCGCAGACCACCATGGTCACGCTCAGCGCGGCAATCCATTCCAGCCGCCGCGCCGGAGCCTGCGAGACCAGCAGCATCACCGTGGCCAGTGCCGAGGGGCCCGCCAGCCCCGGAATGGCCAGCGGCACGATCAGCGGTTCACCCTGCAGGGGCGCGGCCTCCGGCTGGTCCGAGGGGAAAATCATGCGCAGCGCGATCAGGAACATCACCACGGCCCCGGCGATTTGCAGCGACAGGTCGCTCAGGTTCATCAGGCGCAGAAAGCCGTCGCCGACAAACATGAAGGCCAGCAAGAGCAGGAAGGCAATCAGCACCTCCCGCAGGACGACGCGCATGCGCCGCTCGGGGGCCACGCCGCGCAGGGCGTTGACAAAGATGGGAATGTTGCCCAGCGGATCCGTGATCAGCAGCAGCAAGACGGTGGCCGAAGCAAAGGTGTAGGCCATGGCTGCAGCGTGACAGGTGGTTGGAGATCAGGCAGATCAGGGGCGAACGAACCGGGGGGCGTCACGCTCAGCCGGCGTAGAGCGCATCCAGCGAGCGAAAGCCCTTGATTTCGATGGGATTGCCAAACGGATCGCAAAAAAACATCGTCCATTGCTCGCCGGGCTGGCCCTCAAAGCGCACCTGCGGCGCCAGCACGAATTCGGTGTGGGCCGCCTGCAGGCGTTGGGCCAGGGCCTGCCAGTCGGGCAGGGCCAGGACCAGTCCGAAGTGGGGCATGGGCACCAGCTTGTCGCCGACATGGCCGGTGCGCTCCGTTTTGAACGGCTCGCCCAAATGCAGTGAAATCTGGTGGCCAAAAAAGTCGAAGTCGACCCAGGTGTCGGTAGAGCGGCCCTCGGTGCATCCCAGCACGCCACCATAAAAGCCGCGTGCGAGGTCCAGGTCCCTGACATTGAAGGCAAAGTGAAACAGGCTTTTCATGGCGCCAGTTTAGCGGGCGCTTGCCCGCCTTCCCCTGAAGGTGTCCCGTGTGGCAGGGTGCTATCAAATCAATAGCGAAAAAGTCCGTGTGATGAGGGTGAGGCCCTCTCTGATCGATGGATTGCGCGATGCCCTTCTTGTGCCAACCCCCTGTCCCATGAGGGCCGGCGTGGCTCTGGCGTATCTCTGGCGTGTAAAAACCGGTTGACGTCCCGCCATGGCGTTGCACAATGAAGGCGCATCCTGGCCTCATCCCGTGAGGCTCATGGCATGGCAACTTATCCGGACCACACAATATTGCCCAACTCGGCAGGAGACAACCATGAGCGACGCAGACAACAATTCCTTTGCCGGTTTCGGCAAGCTTGTGCCCGGTTTTGACTTCCTGCAAAACCTGGCCAGGCAGGCGGCCGACAGTGCGACGCAAAGCATTCCGCAGTTGCCCAAGCTGGGGAGCTGGGTCGCGCCCACGCTCAATGTGGAAGAACTGGACAAGCGCATCGACGAGCTCAAGGCGGTGCAGTTCTGGCTGGACCAGAATGCCACGGCCCTCAAGGCCACCATCCAGGCGCTGGAGGTGCAGAAGATGACCCTGGCGACGCTCAGGGGCATGAATTTCAACATGGGCGATGTGGCCAACGCCTTCAAGCTCAAGGTTGCCGACAGCGTAGCCGACAAGGGCAAGACATTTTCCGGGCTGGAGATCCCGCCTTCGGCTTTTAACGGCCATCAGGCAAGTGCACAAGCTAGCGAAGACACGGCGGCAAAAGCCGGGGCCAAGGCCAAGGCAAAAGCCAAAGTGGCGGCAGCCAAGTCTCCCGATGCGGCCGCTGCCGCGGGCGGCGTGGTCGACCCGATGCAATGGTGGGGTGCCCTGACCCAGCAGTTCCAGACCATTGCAGCGGATGCCATGAAAGATGTCGCCCGAAAGACCGCCGTGGACACTACCAAAAACATGGCCGCCGGGTTGGCCAAGGATGCGGTGAAAACGGCCACCGACATGGCCACGGGCCTGGCCAAAGGCATGGCTGAAAGCGCCGGAAAAACGGTGGCGGGCGGGGCGCGCGCCGCCATGAACACCGCGCTGCGCAGCGCCCAGGACTGGCCTACACCGGCCTCCATGGCGTCGTCGGCTGCAAAATCCCCGTCAAGCTCCAAAGCCAAAACGCCGGCGCGCAAGACCGCGCGCAGTACGGTCCGAAAAACCACACCTTGAACACCTTGAATTCGTCTGCCGGGATCCCATGAAGCTTTTTCCCTATGGCCATGCCACCCATCCGCAATGGCGGATGGCGGCCGGCCTTGCGCTGGCCCAGTTGCGTGCCCACATGGCCTTGCCCGCGTATGCCCATGCGCCCACCCTGGCGCTGCTCTACATCACCGACCATTACGCCGCCCATGCGCAGGATATCCTCGATCACCTGAGCGCCGAGCTGCCCGACATCACCGACTGGAGCGGCACGGTGGGCGTGGGCATCGCGTCGAACAATGTCGAGTACTTTGACGAGCCCGCGCTGGCGGTGATGTTGTGCGAACTGCCGCACGACCAGTACCGCGTGTTCTCCGGCGTGTCGCCGCTGCCCCCCGCGGCCAGTGGCCGTTTCAAGGCGCATACCGCCCTGGTGCATGCCGATGCTGGCACGCCCGACGTCGCTGAACTGATTGCCGAGATGGCCCAGCGTACCGAGAGTGGTTACGTCTTTGGCGGCCTGGCGTCGAGCCGCTCCAGCACCGTGCAGTTTGCCTTCAGCGGCCACGGCAACGTCAAGGGGCATGGCGCGGCCGGCGGCGTGTTCAACGGGGGCCTGAGTGGCGTGGCGTTTGCGCGCGATCTGTCGGGCGGGATGGCGCTGATGTCACGCGTCACGCAAGGCTGCCAGCCCGTCTCGGCGAATCACGACATCACCGCCTGCGAGAGCAATGTGGTGACCGGGCTGGATGGCCAGCCGGCGCTGGATGTGCTGTTGGAGGACCTGGGCGTATCGCTGGACCAGCCGCGCGAGGCGCTGGCCAAGGTGCGCACGACCCTGGTGGGCCTGAGCCGCCCCGAGGACAGCCTGCATGACGCCCGCAGCCGGCGGGCGGGCCAGTTTGGCGCGGAAGTCGTGGTGCGCCACCTGATCGGGCTGGACCCCGCTCGCAAGGGCGTCGCGATAGCCGACATCCCCCACGTGGGCATGAAGCTGGCTTTTTGCGAACGCAACGCGCAGGCCGCGCGTGCCGACCTGATTCGGGTCTGCGCCGAAATCCGCGAAGAGCTGGAGCCTGAAGAAGTCACGCTGGACGTCGCCAGCGCCCTCAGCGGCATGCCAGCCGACGCAGCGCCGCATCCGGCCCGGCGAATCGCAGGCGCCATTTATGTCAGCTGCTCGGGCCGCGGCGGCCCCCATTTTGGCGCGCCCAGCGCCGAGTTGCAGATCGTGCGGCGAGCCTTGGGCGACGTGCCGCTGGTGGGCTTCTTCGCGGGCGGCGAAATTGCGCGCCACCACCTGTATGGCTATACCGGGGTGCTGACGGTGTTTGCGGCCACGGACTGACACGCGTTCTTCGATGGGAGCGCGTTACATGTCGCAGGCGAGATGGGATGCCGCTACCCACCAGCAGGGGCCGCAGAGCTGGCTTCGCCAGTCTGCAGGTGCCGTCCCCTGCAAGGGGAGAGGCCGCTACGCGAAGTGAGCGGCAACAGGGGTGTGCCCTATTCAACGTCTCAACGCCGCAAACGCCTCAAACTCCCAGCTCCGCATGGCCAGCAGCAAGGTGTAGCCCTCGCGGTCCTTGGCGGCCAGTTTCTGGTCGGCCTGGTGTTGCTGCGCGAAGTCTTGCGCCACGCGCTGCATGCGCTCCAGAAACGAGGGTGCCAGGCTGCGGCTGATCGAGCCATGCACCAACAGCAGGCCTTCACCGCCGCCATCGAAGCCGCCTGAAAAGTAGTCCAGCAAGGCGTTGTCGCGAAAGTAGTCCATCACCGGGCCGTGCGGTCGCCAGCGGAAGGTCTTGGCGAGTTTGAGCCGGTAGCGGTTCAGCGGTTTGAGTTCGATGATGCCGATGCGGTCCAGCTGCGCCAGGTATTTGATGCACTCGGCCTCCGACAGGCGGTAGCACTCCGTCATCTGCTCCAGTGTCCACTGGGACAGCACGCAAATCGCGGCGAGTAAAAGTTTCTTGTCGGCCACCACCGCCTTTTCCTGCGCTTCCGTGAGCTCCGCCAGCAGCGGCTGGGTGTCAGCCACGCGCCTGGCCAGTTCGGCAAAGTCCAGTTTCAAGGCACGGCAAATAGCGTCGATGCGCGACAGCGGCATGTCGCCTTTGGCCAGCATGCGCTTGACGCTGGACTCGGCCATGCAGAGGGCCCGGGCCAGGTCGGCATAGGTCATCTGGGCGGCCTTCAGTTCCTTCTTCAGAACGATGACCAGGTCAGCGCTTGTGCTCATGAAAAAACTCCTTGGTATTGATTATCGATACTTCAGGTCGTGCGGATTCAGCTTGTATCGATGGATGGAGGGATTTTCAGCTTGTGCGCTCAGACTGCGCCCACTTATATTGAAAGGACTTCCACCATGTTCCAACTTGAAAAACCCGAGCGCCTGCTGTTGGGCGCTGTGCTGGTGTTGCTGGTCGTGGCCGTGGTCGGCCCGTCAGTGGCACAGCCAGCGCACCTGCATGACCTTGCCGATCAGCGAGCGTGGGGGCGCATTCCCTTTGCGCTCGATGTGCTGAGCAACCTGCCGTTTGCGCTGTGGGGTGCGGCGGGCCTGGGCTGTCTCGCGTGGCGGCGTCGGGTTGCGGGGCCGGCCGGCAGCATGGCGCAACACGGCCTGGCGGCCCTGTTCTTTGCCGGCCTGCTGGCCACGGCGGCAGGGTCTGCCTGGTATCACTGGCAGCCGGATGACCCGCGCCTGGCGATTGACCGGCTCGGCATGGTCGTTGCGTTTGCGGGCTTGCTGGGGCTGGCGGCTGCCGGGCGCGCCAGTGCCCGCGCGGGCGTCGCCATCGCTGCGGCGGTGTTGGTGCTGGGGCCCTTGAGCGTCGGGGTCTGGCTGGCCTCAGGCAATGCGCTGCCATGGGGCCTCCTGCAATTCGGCGGCCTGGGTTTGATGGTCTGGCTGGCCTGCCTGCCGCCGCTGCCCGAGGGGGCGGCCCATCCTTCAGGGGGCTTGCCCATTCGCTGGATGCTTGTGATCGCCCTGTATGCGCTGGCAAAGTTGTTTGAATTCGGGGACCAGCTGGTCTTTGACTGGACCGGGCAACTCGTGTCGGGCCACAGCCTGAAACATGTGGTGGCGAGTTGTGCCGCCTGGCCGGTGGTGTCTGCGCTGATACCCGCGCAGAAAACCAAGGCAGAATCTCTGCACATCCCCGCCTGAGCAAAGCGGCTGCACGGCGAGCGGCCATGCCTTTTGCGTGGCCACAGCAAGAGCCCACAAGCCCACAAGCAACAAGCGAATAAAAGCGAATAGAGGAGTCCAGCATGAGTGTTGATACAAGCGCCCTGGCGCCCCCACCGGCAGCACACGAGCATCCGAACCAGTTCGCGCTGCTGAAGCAGCGCCGCTTTGCGCCCTTTTTCTGGACGCAGTTTTCGGGCGCGGCCAATGACAACCTGTTCAAGTTCGCCTTCACCGTGATGGTGACCTACCAGCTCAGCGTGAGCTGGCTGCCGCCCGCCCTCGCGGGGCTGGTGATCGGGGCGCTGTTCATCCTGCCTTTTCTGCTGTTTTCGGCCACCAGTGGGCAGCTCACCGACAAGTTCGAAAAAACCCGCGTGATCCGCTTCGTCAAGAACCTGGAAGTGGTGATCATGCTGATCGCTGCCGCGGGCTTCACCAGTCGCAACGTCCATCTGCAGGCCACGGTGCTGCTGGCTTGCACCTTCCTGATGGGGCTGCACTCCACGCTGTTTGGCCCGGTCAAGTTTGCCTACCTGCCGCAGGCACTGAGCGAGCGTGAGTTGACCGGCGGCAACGGCATGGTCGAGATGGGCACCTTTGTGGCCATCCTGCTAGGCAACATCGTCGGTGGCCTGATCGTGGCGGTGCCGGGTGTCGGTCCGCACTATGTGGCGCTGTCCTGCGTGCTGCTGGCGCTCGTGGGCCGTGTCGCGGCGCAGTTCATTCCGCTGGCGCCGGCCACCGACCCCGGCCTCAGGATCAACTGGAACCCGGTCACGGAAACCTGGCGCAACCTCAAGCTTGCTAATCAGAACCTGGTGGTGTTTCGCTCCATGCTGGGCATCAGCTGGATGTGGTTTTTTGGTGCGGTCTTCCTGAGCCAGTTCCCGAGTTTCGCCAAGGAGGTGATGCACGGCAATGAGCAGGTCGCGTCCCTGCTGCTGGTGGTTTTCTCGATCGGCATCGCGACCGGATCACTGCTGTGCGAAGTGCTGAGCCGGCGCCACGTCGAGATCGGCCTGGTGCCGCTGGGCGCGATTGGCATGAGCGTCTTTGCGGTAGACCTGTACTTCGCCTCACGGGGCTTGCCGATGTCGCCCGTCATGGGCCTCGCCAGCTTCATGGCGCAGCCCGCCCATTGGCGCGTGATGGCCGACCTGGCGCTGCTGAGTCTGTTTGCCGGCCTGTACAGCGTGCCGATGTATGCCTTGATCCAGTTGCGCAGCCAGCCCACGCACCGGGCCCGCATCATCGCCGCCAACAACATTCTCAATGCGCTGTTCATGATCGTCAGCGCCATCCTGGCGGGCGCGCTGCTCAAGTCCGGATTCAGCATTCCGCAGATCTTCCTGTTCGTCGGCCTGGCCAATGCGGTGGTGGCGTTCTACATCTTCCTGCTGGTGCCGGAATACCTGCTGCGCTTCATCGCGCTGGTCGCCTCGCGCTGCGTGTACCGCTTCAAAATCAGCGGCGATGACAACATCCCCGCGCAGGGCGCCGCGGTGCTGACCTGCAACCATGTGAGCTTTGTGGACCCGGTGCTGCTGATGGCCGCCAGCCCGCGGCCGATTTATTTCGTGATGGACCACCGCATTTTCAAAATGCCGGTGCTGGGCTGGCTGTTCAGGCTGGCCAAGGCTATTCCGATTGCGCCGCGCGCGGAAGACCCGGTGGCCTATGAAGCGGCGTTCGAAGCGGCTGCCAGGGTGCTGCGCAATGGTGATTTGCTGGCCATCTTCCCCGAGGGTGGCATCACCAAGGACGGGGAGCTTCAGGTGTTCAAGGCCGGCATCATGAAAATCCTCGAAAACGCCGAGCGCGACGGCCTCCGCGTGCCGGTCATTCCCATGGCCCTGACCAACCTGTGGGGCTCATTCTTCAGCCGGGTGGAGCAGGGCACGGCGATGGTGCGGCCGTTCCGGCGCGGCTTTTTCAGCCGGGTCGGCCTGAATGCCGGACCGGCCATCGCGCCCGCCGACGTGCAGCCCGAGGCTTTGCGAATACGCGTGGCCGCGCTGATGGATGCCTGAAAGTATCGAAAACTGATACTAAAAGATCATTCAGTGGTCACTGTATCGGTATCTGCATCAATTTTTGGGGCGCCGCGGCACATTGGAGGTACCGCAACGACCTCAAAGGTCTTTTATGCAGACGCTGATACACCGTGATTCCAGGCCCCGCCTGACGGCCGCCAATGTAGCGTTTGACGACCATCCCAACGACAAGCGTTTTTCGGACCGCATCGAGACTGTCACCGTCGAGGTGTTTGACTGGCTGCCGCGCGCGCAGCCGGCGGCACCGGGCCAAACCCCGACAATCGTCAAACTTTAAATCCTGTCATCCTGCCCGACTGCTTCAAACAAGGAACCCATCATGAGCAAAGGTCTGCGACTCTCCGAGAAATGGTTTCACCGCGGCCTGTGGCTGGTGGCGCTGGTGTTTGCCGGTTTCCTGATCGGGCTGGGCGGCACCGTGGTGGGCGATCTGCCCAAGGTGGAAAAGCGGCTCTCGCTCGACGACTTCATGGACCCGGCCACCACGACTGCCCTGCGCACGGCGATCAAAACCGCCACGCGTGCCGAGCAGGACGCCCAAAGTGCTTTGGAGCAGGCGCAGCTCAAGCGCCGCGCCGCGCAGGCCGACTCGGCCGCGGCCCGCGACACCTTCAACAACTGGCTGTCCACGCGCCATGCCACGCAACTGGCCGACCAGGACCCCGAATTGATCGAACGGACCCGGGCGCTGGACGTGCTGAAATCCCGCGAACGCGCCACCGGCGTGGCCGTGGAGGCGCAGCAGCAGGCCGCGCTCGATGCCCGGCAGGCGGCAGCGCGCGAACGCGGCAAACTCGCCGAACTGCAGGAAGTGGCGCAAAAGCTGCTCAACGCCGAATACCGCCGCGTGGAGCTGCGCGTCTTTTTGTACCGCCTGGCGCTGACCTTGCCGCTGCTGGTGGCCGCCGGCTGGCTGTTTGCGAAAAAACGCAAGAGCACCTACTGGCCCTTTGTCTGGGGCTTCATCATCTTTGCGCTGTTCGCCTTTTTCGTCGAGCTGGTGCCCTACCTGCCAAGCTATGGCGGCTATGTGCGCTACATCGTCGGCATTGTGGTGACGGCGCTGGTGGGGCGGCAGGCGATTATTTCGCTCAATCGCTACCTCGAAAAACAGAAGCTCGCGGAGCAATTACCCGATGCGCAACGCCGCGAGGAGCTGAGTTACGACACCGCGCTGACGCGGTTGTCCAAGGCTGTGTGCCCGGGATGTGAGCGGGCGGTAGACCTCAAGAACCCGGAGATCGATTTTTGCCCGCATTGCGGCATCGGCCTGTTTGACCATTGCTTTAAATGCACCACCCGCAAGAGCGCTTTCGCCAGGTTCTGCCATGCCTGTGGCGCCAGCGGCGAGCAGGCCAGGCCCGCGCCACCGGCGGCCTCAGCGGCTCCTGCGGTCTGAAGCCGGGCTAAGAACAGGTTCTCAGACCGGGCGGCCGAAGAAAGGGTAGGCCGGGTCGTTGTAGCCCGGGGTGGAGGCATGGCCGGGCACCACCAGGCCGTTGATGAAGGCCTCGTCGTCCGGCGTGAGCTTCAGCTCCGTGGCGGCATACACGTCTTCCAGGTGCGCCAGTGTGCGCGGGCCGACGATCACAGAGCTGATGATGGGGTTGGCCAGCACCCAGGCGGCGGCAAACTGCCCGGGAACCAGGCCCCTGGCCTCGCAGCGGGCCTTGATTTTCTGGGCGATCACCAGCGATTCCTCACGGAACTCGGTTTCCAGAATGCGCCGGTCGCCGCTGCCGGCGCGCGTGCCCTCAGCCGGCGGCTGGCCTGGCGGGTACTTGCCCGTCAGCACGCCGCGCGCCAGCGGGCTGTAGGGCACGACGCCCAGGCCGTAATGGCCGCAGGCCGGCAGGATTTCCACTTCCGGCCCGCGGTTGAGCAGGTTGTAATAAGGCTGGCACACGGCCGGTGGCGGCACACCCAGTTCCCGGCACAGGCGAACGATCTCGGCAATGCGCCAGCCGCGGAAGTTGGACAGGCCGAAGCTGCGGATCTTGCCCAGGCGGATCAGGTCGCCCAGCGCACGCACCGCCTCTTCGAGGTTGGCCTCGTGGTAGTCGCGGTGCAGGTACAGGATGTCGAGGTAGTCGGTTTGCAGCCGGGTCAGGATCGCATCGGTTTGCTGGATCAGCCAGCGCCGCGAGTAATGGCTCTCGTTGACGGCCCCGCTGACCGGGTTGCCGAGCTTGCTGGCCAGCACCCAGTGGTGGCGCTGGCCGGCGAGCAGTTTGCCGACGTCCTTTTCCGACTGTCCCTTGTTGTAGACGTCGGCCGTGTCGATGAAGTTGAGTCCCTGCTCGCGCGCCGAGGCCACGATGCGCGCCGCCTCCTCAACAGGCGTCTGCTGGCCGAACATCATGGTGCCCAGGCAGAGGGTCGAGACTTTGAGGTTGCTGGTTCCGAGGCGGCGGTATTGCATGGTCAGTTCCTTGCTGAAAAAAGACGGGGGCGAGACGGCGCTCAGGGTGTGAGCCGTTCGACCAAGTACTCCTTGGCATACAGGTAGGTCTCGGGCGTTCTGAAGACGGCCAGTTGGCCTTCATTCTCGTCCTGCCGCGAGCGCAGGTCCCAGCGTTCATCGAGGATGCGGCACGCATCGCAGGGTTTCTGCCCGACCCGGCGCTGCACCAGGGCATAGCGGGTGTTTTTGAACAGGGCGTTGACGTCCTGGTAGTCGACCGGTTGCGCTGCGAAGTAGGGAACAATTTTTGCACCCGGAATGATGAATTCGTAACGCTCAAAATGGCCGTTGAAGTTGCTGGGGACGGACACGGCCTGGCCCTTGAGCAGCGCATTGGTTTCTGCACGGAAGTGGCCCCTCTCGCCGTTGAACGGTGCGGTGGCCCAGGCCAGCGCAAACAGCACGGCGAAACCGGCCACGGCGGCGATTGGGCGGGCCAGCTCTTTTTTGGCCATGCCGATGACGCAGGCTGCGGCAAGGGCTGCCAGGAACAGCCAAAACAGCGGCGAATAAAGCCAGCCGGTTTGTGTGGCGCGCACCGCACCGAATCCGATCAGGCCCATGGCCAGGGTGCCCAGCAGGCAGAGCGCCAGGGCGATGCTGAACCAGACGCGCGCAATGCCGCTCCAGTACAGCGCCATCAGGATCGCGAGGGCTGGCATGGCCGGTATCAGGTAACGGGCAGACCGCTGGTTGGGCAGGAGGAACACCAGCGCCAGCGCCAGCAGCCAGAGCCACAGGATTTTTTCGGCATCGCTGACGGGCACACCCCGACGGTAACTGCGCCAGGCGGTCCAGACACAGCCGACCGCGACGGGCAGCAGAAAACCGGCGTTTGAAAAGTAGCCCGTGAGAATCGTCAGGAGCCCGCCGCTGCTGCGGAAAGCAACCTTGAAGTAGCCGGGTGATGACTTGAATTTGCCGGCGTTTTCGCCAACCACAAACTCGCGCCACACCTCGCCCGGTTGCGGGTCAATGGCGAACCACAAGCCAAACACCGCCAGGGCCATTGCGCAGATGGTGGCGACCTTGATGGCGTCGATGACGATGCCGCGCCGGAAAATCTGCCAGGGGGCTTGCCGGGCGCCCAGCACCTGGTAGCACAGCGCCAGGCCGAAGCCGACCGGCACCACCATGGCGAAGGATTTGTAGAGGCAGCCGATGCCGATGGCGATTCCTGCGAGCAGAGGAAACTTCCAGCGTGAGGCCAGCAGTTTCGCCGGGGACCAGGCGAGGGCAAAAAACACAGCGAACAGCCAGAAGGTCTCGGGCGAGCTGGTCAGGTAGGGCCGGCCATAACGGTAGCTGCTCAAAAAAGAGAGATAGGCCAGCGCCGCAATCGCGCCCAGGGTGATCGCCCGGCTGCTGCGGTCCGCGGCCGTCGCGGCGCCGGGGCTTGCCTCCGGGGTGGGCGTGACCTCATTGCGAACCACCTTCCAGGTCAGCAGGCCCACCATGAGCGCAATCGCCCAGGAATAGACCACGCTGGGCAGGCGCAGGCTGAGCAGCGTCCAGTGCTCGCCCCAGCCGCCCGCCGCCATCGCCTGCCAGAACAGCAGCGGGGGCTTGGTGTTGCGCATGAAGTCGTAAGAGCTGACCAGCGGCAGCCAATGGCCGGTTTCCGCCGTCAGGCGCGCGATGTGGGCGTACACCAGCTCATCGCCGAGGCGGGGAATATGGTCGCCGTCCAGGCCGAACAGGTAGCCCAGCGCAACCGCGACGGCAAGGGCCAGCCAGAGGAAGTGGGCGGGAAGGCGGGGCTTCAGTGGCTCAGGGCTGGTCATGGACATCGGCAGGGGGCGTTGTGGCAGCATTGGGCGGCTGAATTTTCGCGCGGCGGCGGAACGTCATGCGGTCATTGGCGACAAAATTGCACACGCTGGCCAGCACAATGGCCACCAGGTTGGCCAGGATGTAGTGCAGGTAGATGGCCAGCCATTTGGTCAGCACGGACTGAACGGCAATCGACAGGGCCGCCGCCATCACATATTTGGAAAACAGGAACAGCGCGGAATGATGGACCTCGTGCTTGCGGTCCCGCCAGGTCAGGCGCCGGTTCCAGTAAAAGTTGCTGATGGTCGCGCAGGTGATGGCCAGGGCAATCGAGTAATTGAGCCGCGAGTGGAAGTCTGCGATGAAGCTGAGCAAAAACTCCTGCGCGACATAGAGCACGGCGATGTTGATCACCGTGCCGCTGGCGCCCACCACGCCAAACTTGATGAAGCGCCAGCGCGCCATAGGCTGCAGGCGGGGTGGCAGGCGGCTGATCAGCGCCTCCGCGATGGACCGGAGTGTTCCCATCAGGCCATCGCCGGAGTTTCGGCCAGGCATTCCCGCGCCTTGGCCAGCACCGCGGCGGGCGCAATGACCTTGAGGCACTGGTTGTCGCCGTCGCAGTAGGAGGAGCGGTGGTTGTAGGCAGTCAGGCAGGGCGAGCAGGGCCACTGGCTGTAAAACGAATGGCACTTTGGCGTCTGCGGCGCATAGAGGCCGGGCGTTTCGGGCCCGAACAGCATCAGGGTCCAGATGGGCGTTAATGCGGCGAACTGCCCGGGTCCGCCATCGTTGGTCACCAGCAGGCGCGCCACATGGAACAGCGCCAGCAGCTCGGCGACCGAGCGTGTGTAGCCCGTCAGGTCGATCACCGGCCCCGCCGGGTAGGCCTGGTTGACGTTGGCGACCAGTTGCTGCGCCAGCGCCTGGTCGTCTTTCAGGCCAATCACCGCCACCGCGCAACCGTCGGCCACCAGGCCTTCGCACAGCGTGGTGTACGAGGCCAGCGGCCACGCGCGGATGGGCAGAATGCCGCCGCCCGGGTAGACCAGCGCCAGCGGCTTGCCGGCGATGGCGGGAAAGTCCTGCGCCAGTCGCTGCGCAATGCCCTGCACCAGCACGGCGTCCAGCTGCACAGGCGGCGGGGGCTTGGTGGTGCCCACCATTGGCAGCTTTGATTTCGGTACCGCCGTGGAGTCGATGGCACGCGCCAGCGCCAGAAATTGCGCGCTGATGTGGTGATAAGGGTTGTAGGGCACGGGTCGGTTGATGTGCGAGCCGCGGTACAGGCCTTCCTGCGTATGGCGGTGAAAGCCCACGCGAACCGGCGCACCACTGGCAAACGACAGCAGGCTGCTGATGCGCGAGAACAGTTCGCAGTCGATCGCCACATCGACCTTCGCGCGGCGCAGTTCGGCCACCGCTTTCCAGAGGCTGGACAGCAGGCCAGGCAGCGACTTGTCATCCACGGTGTGCACATGGGCTGGGTCGACCACCTGCATGAGGTCGAGGATTTCCCGGTTCTTCCTGAACAGCAGGGCATGCAGCTCGGCGCCGGGGTAGCGCTGCTTCAGGCGCGCAAACATCTCGTGTGCCAGCACCAGGCTGCCCATTTCGGACAGCAGGATCACCACGATCGCTCGTGGCGCGGTGGTGGCGGCCGCCTCGCGGGACGGCCCCCGCAAAGCCCTGGTCACCGCATCCAGGCCAGAGACCGCGGCGCACAACGGAATGCCGACCCAGCGGTCAATCCATCGTTGCAGCTGGATGTTCATCGCTCAGACGCCTCTTAGCCGGTCGGTCCGGAACCGCGCGGCGAACTCGCCGAACTGCCCTGCATCGAGCGCATCGCGTATTTCCTGCATCAGGTTCAGGTAGTAATGCAGGTTGTGGATGCTGGCCAGCATCGGGCCCAGCATTTCACCGCAGCGGTCCAGGTGGTGCAGGTAGGCCCGCGAAAAACCGCCCGACATGCTGCCGTCAGGCAGCGTGCGGCCCTTGCACGTGTAGCAGGTGCAGGTGTGATCCAGGGGCTGATCGTCGGCCTTGTGGCGCGCGTTGCGGATTTTCAGGTCGCCAAAGCGCGTGAACATGTGGCCGTTGCGCGCATTGCGCGTCGGCATCACGCAGTCAAACATGTCAATGCCGGCACCCACGCCCTCCACCAGGTCCTCGGGCGTGCCCACACCCATCAGGTAGCGCGGTTTGTCGGCCGGCAGGCGATGGGGCGTGTGCGCCATGATGCGCTGCATTTCTTCCTTCGGCTCGCCCACACTCACGCCACCCACCGCGTAACCGGGCAAGTCCAGCTCCACCAGCGCATCCAGCGATTCGTGGCGCAGGTTCTGGTACATGCCGCCTTGCACAATGCCAAACAGCGCGTTGGGGTTTTCCAGTTTGTCAAACTCGGCGATGCAGCGTTTGGCCCAGCGCAGGCTCAGTTCCATCGAGCTGCGCGCTTCGCTTTCGGTGGTGATGTGGCCCTTGGTGTCGTAGGGCGTGCACTCGTCAAACTGCATCACGATGTCGCTGTTGAGCACCGTCTGGATCTGCATGGAGATTTCGGGCGTCAGGAACAGCTTGTCGCCGTTCACGGGCGAGGCGAACTTCACGCCTTCTTCGGAAATCTTGCGCATCTCGCCCAACGACCAGACCTGAAAGCCGCCGCTGTCGGTGAGTATGGGTTTGTCCCAGCTTTCAAATCGGTGCAGGCCGCCGAACTGTTTCATCACGTCCAGCCCGGGGCGCATCCACAGGTGGAAGGTGTTGCCCAGGATGATCTGGGCGCCCATGTCGTGCAGCGACTGCGGCATCACGCCCTTGACGGTGCCATAGGTGCCAACCGGCATGAAGATGGGCGTTTGCACGACGCCATGGGTGAGCGTCAACCGGCCGCGCCGGGCATGCGAGCCGGGGTGGGCGTTGGCCCCTTCGCCGGTCCTTGCGTCGGTCTTCAGAACTTCAAATTCGAGCATCTTGTGATTGTCGCAGGTGTGTTTAACCTAGAAACAGCGGTTGAATGCGCCCGATGGCGCCGTGATCGGCGTGCCAGGCAAGGCGTGACAACGCAGTGGGCCGTTGCCCACAAGGCGGAACAACGCAGCATGGCGCGTCGAGCAGGGTGCCATCGGGCGCATAGCGCTGTCACTCCGACGGTGAACGCGATCGAAGAGGGAGAAGTCAATGGGCATGCGGCTTTCCTGAAGTTTGCGAGCGGTCAACTGCTGTTTCTAGGTTTAAACGCCCGCGCGCGGGGTTTTGCGCGCCAGCAGCATGGCATCGCCATAGCTGAAAAAGCGGTAGTGCCCGGCAATCGCATGCCGGTACAGCGCCATGATGTGTTCATAGCCCGCAAATGCGCTGACCAGCATCATCAGCGTGCTCTTGGGCAGGTGAAAGTTGGTCAGCAGCAGGTCCACCACGGCAAACTCAAAACCCGGCGTGATGAAGATGTTGGTGTCGTTGCAGTCGGGCCCAAATTTGGCATGGGATTCCAGCGCCCGCACGGTGGTGGTGCCCACGGCCACCACGCGGCCGCCGCGCGCCTTGCAGGCGGCAATCGCCTGCAGCGTGGCGGCCGGCACGTCAAAGCGCTCGAAATGCATGGTGTGGTCGGCAATGTTCTCGGTTTTGACGGGCTGGAAGGTGCCCGCGCCCACATGCAGGGTCACGCTGGCGCGCGCGATGCCGCGCGCCTCCAGCTGCGCGAGCATGGCTTCGTCAAAGTGCAGGGCGGCGGTGGGTGCGGCCACGGCGCCGGGGTTTTTCGCAAACACCGTCTGGTAGCGCAGCTCGTCTTCTGCAGAGTCGCTGTGGGTGATATAGGGCGGCAGCGGCACATGGCCATGCTGCGCCATCAGCACATAGGGGTCGCTGCTGAAGCGAAAGCGGTACAGCGGCCCGTCCTCCTGCGGCCAGCGGCCCAGCAGGGTGGCAGTGAAGCCGCCGTCCATCTGCAGCACGGCGCCCGGCAGGGGCTTTTTGCTCACTTTCATGTGCGCCGCGACTTCATGGCTGGCGTCGGCGAGGGCGGGCAACACCCGCTCGATCAGCAGTTCCAGCCGCCCGCCGGTGGATTTTTGGCCGAACAGCCGCGCCTTGACCACCTGGGTGTCATTGAACACCAGCAGATCGCCCGGGTTCAGCAGCCCGGGCAGGTCGGCGAAGCGGCGGTCTACTGCGGGGGTGTCCCGGCCGTCAAGCAGGCGCGAGGCGCTGCGCTGGGCGGCGGGGTGCTGGGCAATGAGTTCTTCGGGCAGCGTGAAATCAAAATCGCTGAGGCTGAAATGCGTCTTCATAAACCTAGAAACCGCAGTTGGATGCGCCCGAGTGTGCTGCCCGCGCGGCGCCAGGCAAGGCGTGACAACGCAGTGGGCTGTTGCCCACAAGGCGGAGCAACGCCGCATGGTGCTGTGCGGGTGGCGCAATCGGGTGCATAGCGCTGTCATCTATAAGGTGAGTGCCAGCGAAAAGGAGAATGACGGTATTCAAGCGGACTTTTAGATGTTTGCAAGCGGTCAACTGCGGTTTCTAGGTTGACGGCACAATTGTCCCATGTCGCCACCCGGTGCTCCTGCCCGAAAAGCCGCCACCTCCGAGGAGATGGCCGGGGACCGGGCCGCGCCCAAAGCCCCGGTGGGAAAACCTCCGGCCAAATCTCCGGCACAAAAGGCCCTCGAAAAACTGGGCCTGCGCCGCGACATTGACCTCGCCCTGCATTTGCCGCTGCGCTATGAGGATGAAACCCGCATCGTGCAGCTGCGCGATGCGCGGGACGGCGACATGGTGCAGATCGAGGGGCAGGTCACCCACAGCGAAATCGCGTTCCGGCCGCGCCGCCAGTTGCGGGTGACGGTGGACGACGGCAGCGACACCTGCGTGCTGCGCTTCCTCAATTTCTACCCCTCGCACCAGAAGACCCTGAGCGTCGGCGCCCGGGTGCGGGTGCGCGGCGAGATCCGGGGCGGCTCCTTCGCGGGAGGTTTTGGCCGCGAGATGGTGCATCCCAGCTTCAAGCTGGCGGGCGGTGAGCTGCCGGGTGCGCTGACGCCGGTGTATCCAACGGTGGCCAGTTTGCCGCAGGCCTATCTGCGCAAGGCCGTGCTCAGCGGCCTGGCCCGCGCCGACCTGAGCGAAACCATTCCCGCCCCGTTTTTAAGTAAAAACCTGCCGCATCCCTTGCATACGCTGCGCGAGGCGCTGCAGTTTTTGCACCATCCCACGCCCGACGCGGCGCTGGCCACGCTCGAAGACCGCAGCCATCCGGCGTGGCAGCGGCTGAAGGCCGAGGAGCTGCTGGCCCAGCAGCTGTCGCAGCTGCAGGCGCGCCGCGGGCGTGCCGCCATGCGCGCCCCGGCCCTGGGCGGCCCGTCGATGCGCAATCCCGCAGCGGATGGGGCAAGCCTGCAGGGGCCGCACTGCACCCTGCACGAGCAGCTGCTGGAGCGCCTGCCCTTCCGGCTGACGCCGGCCCAGCAGCGTGTCTGCGCAGAGATAGACGCCGACCTGCAAAAAAGCATTCCCATGCACCGCCTGCTGCAGGGCGACGTGGGCTCCGGCAAGACCGTGGTGGCGGCGCTGGCAGCGGCCCGCTGCATGGATGCCGGCTGGCAATGCGCCCTGATGGCGCCCACCGAAATCCTGGCCGAGCAGCACTTTCGCAAACTGATCGGCTGGCTCGAGCCGCTGGGCATCAAGACCGCCTGGCTGACCGGCAGCCAGAAGGCCAAAGAGCGGCGCGAGACGCTGGCCATGATTGAAAGCGGCGAGGCGAACCTGGTCATCGGCACCCACGCCGTGATCCAGGACAAGGTGAAGTTCAAAAATCTGGCGTTGGCCATCATTGACGAGCAGCACCGCTTTGGCGTGGCGCAGCGGCTGGCCCTGCGCAGCAAGATGACCCTGGATGGTCAGGACAACGGGCAGGAACCCCATTTGCTGATGATGACCGCCACGCCGATTCCGCGCACGCTGGCCATGAGCTACTACGCCGACCTCGATGTCTCCACGATTGACGAGCTGCCGCCGGGGCGCACCCCCATCGTCACCAAGGTGGTCAACGATGCCCGGCGCGATGAGGTGATCGAGCGCATACGCGGCCAGCTCGCCGAAGGCCGGCAGGTGTACTGGGTGTGCCCGCTGATCGAAGAGAGCGAGTCAATCGACCTGATCAACGCCACCCAGACGCATGAAGCCCTGAGCGCGGCCTTGCCGGATGTAGGGGTGGGCTTGCTGCATTCGCGCATGCCCGTGGCCGAGAAAAAAGCCGTGATGGCCCTGTTCACCGAGGGTGTGATGGGCGTGCTGGTCAGCACCACCGTGATTGAGGTGGGCGTGGATGTGCCCAATGCCTCGCTGATGGTGATCGAGCATGCCGAGCGTTTTGGCCTCTCCCAGTTGCACCAGTTGCGTGGCCGGGTCGGGCGCGGCGCGGCGGCATCGGCCTGTGTGCTGTTGTATTCAACCGGCGACGGACCCCGGCTGGGCGAAATCGCGCGGGCGCGCCTCAAGGCCATGGTGGAGACGAATGACGGGTTTGAAATTGCGCGGCGTGATCTGGAGATTCGCGGGCCGGGGGAGTTTTTGGGGGCGCGGCAGTCGGGTGCACCGCTGCTGCGTTTTGCCGACTTGACTACGGATGCCGAACTGCTGGCCTGGGCGCGGGGGGTGGCGCCGGTGATGCTGGACCAGCATGCCGGGCTGGCGCAGCGGCATATTTTGCGGTGGTTGGGGGGGAAGGCTGAGTTTTTGAGGGCTTGAATTGACGGTTAGCGTTGGCTCAACGGATGGCCGCCGCAGGTGGCCCGTCCGCTGGAGTAGCTTGTTGGCCTAATAGAAGTCGACATACCTTGCCCAAAAAGTACCAAGATACCCAAGGATGCCTGACAGCAAAACCGACAACGCAATGCCATCGCCAGGCCAATGCCAAATGAGCGCCAACAATAGCCCAGAAAAGCAACCAACGGCGATGCGCACAAAAGGTCGGTCGGTGGTTTTGACTTCGGATTCACCATCGAACGCAATGATCGCCCCGAGCAACAAGCCAATGCACGCGATACTCGCAATGAATTGGATGGCACCGCTAAGTGAATGACCGCGACTGACGACTTGAAGCGCAGCGTAGGCCGCTCCAAGAATGGCGAATGACCCAGCGATCAGGAGACCGCCGAGTAGCTGCTTTGAAGGTGCTGTCATGAGTCCTAACGAAAAGAAGCGTTTATCTGCCGCGAGGCCAAGCTGATAGAAACCAAGAGCACCTCTTGCTGCGGATAAGCCTTGTTGGACTGAACCGCCGGCCGGGATGGCCGATGGGGGTGGAACAGGGGTTTGTCATCTTCACCTTGTCTGCCTGAGTAAATTATGACCGGGCTTTTTGAGGTCGTTTCTGGTCTGGCCGGGTTGCCCTTCATTACCAGGCCGGGACTCGCCCCGGCGGGCGACTCACTTTCTCTTGCGTCGCCAAGAGAAAGTAAGCAAAGAGAAGGCGACCCTGCTGTCTGCGACCCTACGCTTCGCTACGGGCACCTTGCGGTGCTCGGTCCAGCCGGGGTCTCGCTCAACTCGCCTGCGGCTCAGACAATCGCGAGCCCTGATCCGTCTGGCCCTCCGCTCCTCAGCGCAGACAGAAGGGGGTGGGTGCAGGTACGGGTGCGGGTTCGGGGTCAGCCCCCACCCCAACCCTCCCCCAGCGGGGGAGGGAGTGAGGCATCGGTGTGCTTTTTGTCTTTTGACTTTTTCCCTAACCCCGTCCTGGCTGGGCTGAGCAGCGCAGACGGAGGCGGGATCAGGGCCGCAGTTGTTTGAGCCGCAGGCGAGTTCTGCGGACCCCCGCAGGAGTCGAGCAGCGCAGGTTGCCCGTAGCGCAGCGAAGGGACCCAGACTGCGGGTCGCCTTTTGTTTGGTTACTTTATTTTGGCGTAGCAAAATAAAGTGACGAGCCGCCGGGCTCCCCCCGGCTTGGTAGTGAAGGGCAACCCAGCCAGACCAAAAACGACCTCAACAAACGCAATCCGCTTCCCTGAGCGAAAAGCAGGACAATAAGCCCATGACGCTGACCGAACTCAAATACATCGTCGCCGTGGCCCGGGAAAAGCATTTTGGCAAGGGCGCCGAGGCCTGCCATGTCTCGCAGCCGACGCTCAGCGTCGCCATCAAGAAGCTCGAGGAAGAGCTGCAGGTCAAGCTGTTTGAGCGCAATGCCAATGAAATTACCGTCACGCCGCTGGGCGAAGAGATTGTTCGCCAGGCGCAAAGCGTGCTGGAGCAGGCCGAGAACATCCGCGAAATTGCCAAGCGCGGCAAAGACCCGCTGGCTGGCGCCTTGCGGTTGGGGGTGATCTACACGATTGGCCCCTACCTGCTGCCCGACCTGGTGCGACAGGCGATTGCCCATACGCCGCAAATGCCGCTGATGCTGCAGGAAAACTTCACCGTCAAACTGCTGGAGGAGTTGCGCACCGGCGAGATTGACTGCGCCATCCTGGCCGAGCCGTTTCCCGACACCAACCTGGCGATTGCGCCGCTCTACGATGAGCCCTTCATGGCGGCCGTTCCCAGCGCGCACATACTAGCTGCGCGCGTCAGCGTGTCTGCCGAAGAGCTCAAGAAGGAAACCATGCTGCTGCTGGGCAACGGGCACTGCTTTCGCGACCATGTGCTGGAGGTCTGTCCGGAGTTCGCGCGCTTTTCCAGCAGCACCGACGGCATCCGCAAGAGCTTTGAAGGCTCGTCGCTGGAAACCATCAAGCACATGGTAGCTGCGGGCATGGGTATCACGCTGGTGCCGCGTCTGGGTGTGCCCAAGGAAGCGCTGATTGAGGCGCCGGTCGCCAAAAAACCCGCCAAAGGCAAGGCTGCGATGGCCGCCGCGGCCGCTGCGGCTGCCGCGCAGCCCAACTTCATCAAATACCTGCCGTTCGAAGGGCACGTGCCGAGCCGGCGCGTGGTGCTGGCCTGGCGCCGCAGTTTTACGCGCTACGAAGCAATTGCCGCGCTGCGCAATGCCATTTACGCCTGCGAGCTGCCGGGTGTCACACGACTGTCCTGATGCAAAGATGAGCCTTTCCCAACCTGGAATTTCGCAAGCGGTGCCCACCGTCGGGCGCTACGCTTTTTTCTCCATCACAGCCTCTGCGGCCGAGCAGCCGGCGGCGCTGCGCCAAAGCCTGCAGCGGCTCGCCCCGCTGGCGGATGGCCAGGCCGTGGTGGCGGCATTCGGCGCCGGACTTGTCACGGCGTTGGGTGCGGCAGTCCCGGGCCTGCGCGACTTCCCGGCGCTCTCGGGCGGTGGTATTGAGCTTCCGGTCACGCCCGTCGCGCTGTGCCTGTGGCTGCGCGGTAGCGACCGGGGCGATCTGGTGTTGCTGACGCGGCGACTTGAACAAGCGCTGGCCCCGGCACTTCACCTGGATCGCGTGATCGAGTCCTTTCGCCATGGTCAGGGTCCGACGGGCCACGGCCGGGACCTGACGGGCTACGAAGACGGCACCGAAAACCCCAAAGGCGAGGCGGCCGAGGCCGCAGCCTTCGTGCAGGGGCAGGGGGTGGGCCTCGACGGATCGAGTTTCGTCGCGGTGCAGCAATGGCTGCATGACTTTGATGCATTTGAAGCCATGAGCCCACCCGAGCAGGACGACACCATAGGCAGGCGGCGCAGCGACAACGAGGAGCTGGAGGACGCGCCCGAATCGGCCCATGTCAAGCGCACCGCACAGGAAAGCTTTCAACCCGAGGCTTTTGTGCTGCGGCGCTCCATGCCGTGGGCCTTGCATGCGCCGGGCGGCAGCAAGGCTGGTTTGGTGTTTGTGGCGTTTGGCCGCTCGTTGGATGCGTTTGAAGCACAGATGCGCCGCATGGTGGGGCTGGACGATGGCATTGTCGATGCGATGTTTCGTATCTCCAGGCCGGTCAGCGGCGCTTACCTGTGGTGTCCGCCCATGCATGCAGGCCGGCTTGATTTGCGGCAGCTCGGCTTGTGATGCTGCGCCGCAAACTGGATCTTTACCTTGCGCTGATCCGATGGAACCGTCCGGCGGGCTGGCTGCTGCTGCTCTGGCCTACGCTGTCGGCGCTGTGGGTGGCCGCGCACGGATTTCCGGGCTGGCACTTGCTGACGGTGTTCACGCTGGGCACCATCCTGATGCGCAGCGCAGGCTGCTGCGTCAATGATGTGGCGGACCGGGACTTTGACCGGCACGTCAAGCGCACGGCCCAGCGGCCGGTCACCAGCGGCGCGGTCTCGGTCAAGGAGGCGCTGTGGCTGGGCGCCGTGCTGGCCCTGCTGGCGTTTGGCCTGGTGCTGACCACCAATGCCACCACCATCGCCTGGTCGTTTGCCGCGCTGGCCGTCACACTGGTGTACCCGTTTGCCAAGCGTTATGTGTCCATGCCGCAGGCGGTGCTGGGCGTGGCTTTCAGTTTTGGCATTCCGATGGCGTTTGCCGCCGTGCAGTCCCGCGTGCCGCTGCTGGCCTGGGTGCTGCTGCTGGGCAACCTGTTCTGGGTGATTGCCTACGACACCGAGTACGCCATGGTGGACCGCGACGATGATTTGAAGATAGGCATGAAAACCTCGGCCATCACGCTGGGGCGGTTCGATGTGGCGGGGGTCATGCTCAGTTACCTGCTGTACCTGTCAGTTTGGGCTCTGGCCCTTGCCGACATTCCGCAAGCAGCCATTTATTGGATGGCCATTGGGCTGGCAGGGCTGCAGGCGCTGTGGCATGGCTGGTTGATCCGCAAACGCGAGCGCGACGACTGCTTCAAGGCGTTTCGCCTGAACCACTGGCTGGGATGCACGGTGTTTGCCGGCATTGCCTTGTCTTATCTGGTGGCTTGAGTCCGGGCTGACCGGCCTGCATTAAACCTAGAAACAGCAGTTGACCGCTCGCAAACTTCAGGAAAGCCGAATGCACATTGACTTTCCCCTCGTCGATTGGGTTCACCTTCTAGGTAACAGCGCTATGCGTCCGATTGCACCGTGCTCGACGCGCCATGCGGCGTTGCTCCGCCTTGTGGGCACAAGCCCACTGCGTTGTCACGCCTTGCCTGCCACGCCGATCACGACGCACTCGGACGCATCCAACTGCCGTTTCTAGGTTAAAAAGAAAAAGCCCGCGCGCGGCGGGCTGTTCAGGACCTTCAACTGACTTGTCCGGGTGCCCCGGACAGCCAGCTACCGTGCCGTTGGGTCAAATCGCTTTTTTGGTCGATGTGGCTTTGGCCTTGCGCTTGGCTTTGGCTTTGCTTTTTTTCTTGACGGAGGTCTTCGCCTTGGGCGGGGTCGCCTGGTCAGCGGGTGCTGCGGCCGGCGCCGTAGCGGGAGCGGCTACGGGCGCGCCGGTTTGTGCGGAGGCCTGCGTGGAGACGGCAGCCAGGGGCAGGGCCAGTACGGTGGCGCTGGCGAGGATGGACAGTAATTTTTTCATGTTGAATTCCGGATGTTAGAAAGTTTTTGTGAGCGCATCTTGCCCGGATCATGGCCCCGGTGGGGCTGAGCGGCGGTACATGCGCCGTGTTTCAACGCTTGCGGGTGTTGCAGGGTTGACGCCGGCTGTGCTTGCGCCGAAATTTCGCTTGGTGGGTTGGTCGGGTTAGATGAAGACGACGGCTTTGCCCCGAAACATCTTGTTGCCGGAAAAATAGAACGGACTAAGACTAATAGAAGGGGATCAGGTGGCGCCGAACTCGTCACCCAACTCGCCAGCGCGTTGCCGGGCGGCCTCGATGGCCTGCATGAACTGCTGCTTGATGCCAGCCTGCTCCATCGAGGTGAGCGCTGCATAGGTGGTACCGCCCTTGGAAGTGACGCGGGCGCGCAGGACTTCGGGCGGCTCGTCCGACGCGTGGGCCAGCGCCGAGGCACCGACGAAGGTTCCCACGGCCAGCTTGCGGGCCTGCGCGCCGTCGAGGCCCATGTCCATGCCTGCCTGGATCATGGCCTCGAGGAAGTAAAACACGTAGGCCGGGCCCGAGCCGGAGAGTGCGGTCACGGCGTCCAGCTGCACTTCGTCATTCAGCCACAAATACTCGCCGGTGGTCTGGATCACGCGCTCGACCGCTGCCCGGTCCGCGGCGGTGGCGGCGGGGCGGGCAAACAGCGCCGTCATGCCCTTGCCCACCAGTGCCGGCGTATTGGGCATGGAGCGCACCACGCGCTGGGTGCCCAGCCACTGCGCAATGCTGTCCGAGCGGATGCCGGCGGCCACGCTGAGGTGCAGGGCGGCCTGAGTGTGGGCGCGGGTCTGCGCTGCCGCCTCCTTGAAGGTCTGGGGCTTGACGGCCCAGACAACCAGGCCGGCGCTGCTTAGCGAAGCGCCCGGGGCGTCGCTGACCGCCACGCCAAACTGCTGCACAAGCTTGGCCCGCTGCTCGGCAAAAGGTTCCACCACCTGGATCTGCCCGGCCGGAAGGCCCTGCTTGAGCAGGCCGCCAATGACGGCGCTGGCCATGTTGCCGCCGCCGATGAAGGCGATGTGTTCGTTGCTGCCAGGGTTTTGGGTGCTCATGGATCAATCGCTCGCTAAAAATCCGCCCGGCTTTGAAACATCCGCGCGATAAGGGATTGTCGCCGAACAGCGCGGTAGCCAAGGGTGGCCAAGGGTGGCCAAGGCTATTGAAGCACCGTCTGCCTGACGGCATGCTCCCACCGGTTCATCAGTGCCGCCGCGCTGTCGGCGCCCAGGGTGGGCAAAAACGTCCGCTCTGCGCGCCACATGCCGGACAGCTCGTCCGTGCTGCGGTACACCCCGCTGGAAAGGCCGGCCAGGTAAGCCGCGCCCAGGGCGGTGGTTTCAATCACCGCCGGTCGCAGCACCGGAATGCCCAGCAGGTCGGCCTGGAACTGCATCAGCAAATCATTGGCGCAGGCCCCGCCGTCAACGCGCAGCTCGGCCAAGGGCGCAGCACCATTGCTCACCGCATCCCGGCTCATGGCCTGTAGCAGGGCGGCACTCTGGTAGGCAATGCTTTCCAGTGCGGCACGCGCAATATGGGCCACCGTCGTGCCGCGGGTCAGCCCGGTGATGGTGCCGCGGGCATCGGGTTTCCAGTAGGGGGCGCCCAGGCCGGTGAAGGCCGGCACCATCATGACGCCGCCGGAGTCGGGAACGCTTTGCGCCAGCGCCTGCACCTCGCCGCTGCCCTTGATGGCATGCAGGCCATCGCGCAGCCACTGCACCACCGCACCACCGACAAACACGCTACCTTCCATGGCAAATTCGGGGTGTGCCGTGGTTTGTGCGGCGCTGGTGGTCAGCAGGCCGTTGCGGGAGGTCTGGAATTGCGTGCCGGTGTGCATCAGCATGAAGCAGCCCGTGCCATAGGTGTTTTTGGCCATGCCTGCCTTGAAGCAGGCCTGGCCGAATAGCGCACTTTGCTGGTCGCCGGCGACGCCGCCAATCGCTATCGCGTGGCCCAGCAGTTCGGGCCGGGTTTCACCGTAGTGCGCGCTGGACGGCAGCACCTGGGGCATGAGCGAAGCGGGAATACCCAGCAGGTCCAGCAGCTCGGCATCCCACTGGTTGCTGTGCACATTGAACAGCATGGTGCGCGAGGCATTGCTCACGTCGGTGGCATGCAGCGCACCGCCCGTCAGTTGCCACATCAGCCAGCTGTCGATGGTGCCAAAGGCCAGCTCGCCGCGCTCGGCCTGCGCGCGCGCGCCGGGTACGTTGTCGAGCAGCCACTTGAGCTTGGTGCCGGAAAAATACGCATCGATGAGCAGCCCGGTTTTGGCCTGGATCAGCGCTTCCTTGCCCTGCTCGCGCAGTTGTGCGCAGGTCGCTTCGGCGCGTCGGTCCTGCCAGACGATGGCGTTATGGATGGGTTGGCCGGTCGCGCGGTGCCATACCACCGTGGTTTCGCGCTGGTTGGTGATGCCCAGGGCGCGAATGTCGCTCGCTTTCAGTCCCGCTTTGCCGAGCGCTTCGCGCGCCGTGGCCAGCTGGGTGCGCCAGATTTCCATCGGGTCATGTTCGACCCAGCCCGGCCTGGGATAGATCTGGGGCAGTTCCTGCTGGGCCAGGGCCACGATGTGGCCCAGCTCGTCAAACACAATGCTGCGGGAGCTGGAGGTGCCCTGGTCAAGGGCGAGCAGGTAAGTCATGGCGCTTCCGTGTGGAGGGGGTTGGGTGGCCGTGCCGGCTCAGGGGTGGGCTATTTCACAGCTGACGTCGGCCTCTTCCAGCAAGGCGGGAAAAGGCTCGGGCGGCGGCATATCGGTGAACAGACGGTCAATTTGCGACAGTCGGGCCAGCTCGACCATGGCCGGGCGGTTGAACTTGCTGCTGTCGGCGGCCAGCCAGATCTCGCGGGCGTGCTCAATGATGGTCTGCGCCACCTTGACCTCCCGGTAGTCAAAGTCGCGCAGGGAACCGTCGGGCTCGATGCCGGAAATGCCGATGATGGCGATGTCCACCCGGAACTGGCGCATGAAATCGACGGCAGCCTCACCCACAATGCCGCGGTCGCGCGCGCGCACCACGCCGCCGGCCACGATGACCTCGCAGTCGGGGTTGTCACACAAAATCTCCGCCACATTCAGGTTGTTGGTGATGACCCGCAGTCCCTTGTGATGCAGCAGTGCCTTGGCAACGGCCTCCGTCGTGGTGCCGATATTGAGGATCAGCGAGCAGTCGTTGGGTACGCGCTGGGCCACGGCACGGGCAATGCGCGCCTTTCCTTCTGCGCTGAGATTTTTGCGTTGCTGGTGCGCAATGTTTTCTATGGTGGAGCTGGGCACCCGCACACCGCCATGAAAGCGCGCCAGCAAACCGGCATCCGCCAGGCGCTGCACATCGCGCCGCACGGTCTGCAGGGTGACGCCCAGCTTGTCGGCGAGTTGTTCAACCGAAGCCGCGCCATGGGCGCGCACGAAGTCAAGAAGCTTGATTTGCCGGGGATTGGAGTTCACGAGGGTATGCATGACAAGAGTTTTTCACACTCTATATCGAAACAAAAGGAAAATACTAAGGGAAAACTATTAGATAAAACAATCAAAAAAGAACAACAATAGAACATATTCGAACTTTGACAAAGCCATGCAGGGAGTATCTGTGTTGTTCGCCATTTCATTTTTTCAGGGCGCGGCGCTCGTTGCCGCCGTGCCGCGCGGCCCCGTTTTGTCCAGGGTGGCGTGATGCGGCTCTGGCCCTTGATCACGCCAGTAAGAAAGTCGGCCAATCGGCAAAGGCGTGACTATGTCGGTTCGCCAGGCCCAAGTTCCACTGCTTTGAAGGATTTCACCATGAACGTTATGAAGGATTTCACTATGAAAGTTCGTGTTTCCAGGAATGGCTTGGCCGCTGTGGTGGCAGCCGTAGTTGCGTTGCCTGTGTCGGTATGCGCTGCAGACATCCGTGTAATGTGTTACCAGGATGGCAACGAGTGCGACGTCACGGCCGCACTGGCAAAACGTTTTGAGGCCCAAAACGCCGGCACCAAGGTGATTCTTGACGTCGTCCCGTTCAAGACGATTCTGGAGCAGCTACCGGTGCAGCTGGCTGCGGGGCAGGGCCCGGATATTGCGCGCCTCACCGACCTGGGTGGGCTGTCGAAGTACTACCTGGACATTAGCCCCTATGTGAAGGACCGCAAATACTGGGAAGCGAACTTCGGTGCCACCCTGCCCTGGCTGCGGCCCAGCGCCAGCGACAAGGGCATCTACGGCTTCATGTCGCAGTTGACGATGACCGGCCCGTTTGTCAACAAGACGCTGTTCGAACAAGCCAAGATTGCCATGCCCGGGCCGAAAGCGACCTGGGAAGAGTGGGTCGACGCGGCACGCAAGGTGGCCAAGGCCACGCAGACGCCGGCCGCCATGGCCTGGGACCGCTCGGGCCACCGCTTCGCAGGCCCGGCCATCAGCTATGGCGCCAAGATCTTCGACGCCAAGGGCAATCTGGTGTTGGACGACGGCTACAAGACCACTGTGCGCAAGTTCGTCGACTGGCACAAGGACGGCACCATGCTGAAGGACGCGTGGGGCGGCTCGGGCGGCTCCAGTTATGCCGATACCGTGGGTGAGTTCAAGAACGGCCGTCTGGTGATGATCCTGTCGGGTTCCTGGCAGATCAACCGCATGCAGAAGGAAATCGGCAACGCGTTCGATTGGGTCGCCGTGCCGAATCCGTGCGGCCCGGCGGCCTGCACCGGCATGCCCGGCGGTGCCGCCTGGGCTGCGCTGAAGACGACCAAGTCGCCGAAGGAAGTGGGCCAGTTCCTCGACTTCATGGCGCAAGAAGCCAACGTCGCCGAATTCGCGTCCAAGACCAACAATATCCCGGCCCATGCTGGCGTGGCCAAGAAGGGCGTGAGCTACCCGAGCGCCGGCCCCGCGGCCCAGGCCGCACTCGGCGTGTTCACCAGCGGCACCGCGAGTTTGGCGCCGCCTGCCTACGCGCTGCAGGGCTACAAGTACAACCGCGCCCTGATGCTGCCGACCGTGACCCGCGTCACGCAGGCCATTGTTGGCGAGATCAGCGTGGACGAAGCCGTCACCAAGATCAGCGCCGACATGGCAGAAGCGGTCAAGCAGGCGGGGAAGTAGGTTCACCCCCAAGTCGCGCACTGCGTGTCGCTCCTCCCCCCTTGCAGGGGGCGACACCTGCGGCCTGGCGGAGCCAGTTCCGCGGTGTCTCTGGAATAAGGCAGCGGCGCTGGCGGCGTCACGGGACAGTAGATCGGAGTCGGTATGTCAGTCTTCTCAGCCTTCTTGGGCTTTTGCTTCAACCTGTTCGAGCCGGTGTTCCGGCTTGGCCAGAAATGGCTCGGCGCCTCGCGCATCGGCTGGCTCTTTGTCGGGCCGAATCTGCTGGTGATTGGCCTGTTCACGCTCCTGCCGATCGTGATCAATCTGGCGTATGCGGTGACCGGCGGTGTGAACCTTCTGCCCACGCAGCGGCCCTTCACCGGGATGGAGAACTTCGTCACCCTGCTGGAATGCCGCGATTACACGGACCTGCAGAGCTGCCGCACGGACATCTTCTTGCGCTCGATCTTCAGCACGGTCAAGTTCAGCCTGATCCAGGTCGTGCTGATGCTGTTCTTCTCATTGGCCACGGCCCTCGTGCTGAACCGCAAGATCATCGGGCGCGGCTTCTGGCGCGGCGTGTTCTTCTACCCCGTGCTGCTGTCGCCGGTGGTGGTGGCGCTGATCTGGAAATGGCTGCTGCAAAGCCAGGGCGTGCTCAACGCCGGCCTGGTGGGCGTGGGCGCCGAGCCCATCAACTGGCTGCTGGACAGGCACTGGGCCTTTTTCTGGGTGGTGGTGGTGTCTATCTGGGCCCACATGGGTTTCTACACCCTGATCCTGCTGGCGGGCTTGCAGGCCATCCCGAAAGACGTGTATGAGGCCGCCGAGATGGATGCCGCCCCACCGTGGCGCGTGTTGTCGCGCATCACGCTGCCGCTGCTCATGCCCAACCTGATCGTGGTGCTGGTGCTGCTGATGATCCGCGCGGTGCAGATCTTCGACGAGGTGTTCGTGCTCACCGGCGGCGGCCCGGGATCGGCCACCACCTTCATCGTGCAGTACATCTACCAGACCGGTTTTGCCGAGCAGATCCACTTGTACGGTCTGGCCGCAGCCGCCTCGTTGATCCTCGCTGTCGGCCTCATGGCGCTGACGCTGGCGCAGTTGCGGCTGTCCAGGGCCGGTGAAGCCGGAAAAGCAAAGAAATAAGGACCGAGCGATGGCGAATTTCCTCACCCGTACCCGCGGCCGCAGCCGCTTGCACTGGACCGACTGGGTCTCCTACGGCTATCTTCTGCTCGGGCTGGTGGTCATGTTCGGGCCGGTGCTCTGGCTCGTCATGTCGTCCTTCAAGACCGAAAGCGCGCTGAGCCAGTTTCCCCCCAGCTTCCTGCCCTACAGCCAGAAGACGGCGGTGGTGCCAGGTCACGACCAACCCTTGCCGCTGTACCTGGTCAAGGACGAGCAGGGCAGCACGCGCGAGCTGGCTCAGGTACGCCGCATTGGCATCGTCGCCACCATGGTGGATCCGCAGCAGCCGCAAACCGAGGTCCGCGTCAACATCAATGAGCGCAAGCCGGTGAACGAACTGAGGTTCGCCGGCGGCAACTACACCGAGCTGTTCGGCAAGTTCGCCTTCGGCACCTACTTGTGGAACAGCGTGTTCATCACCGTGGTCGCCACCCTCATCACGCTGCTGATCAACTCCATGGCGGCGTTCGCCTTGTCCAAGTACCGGTTCACCGGCCAGAAGACCGTTTTCCTGGTCATCATCGCGACCTTGATGGTCCCGCCCACCATCATCCTGGTGCCGGCGTTCCTGGTGATCTCCAGCATGGGCTTGCTGAACAACCTGTGGGGCGTGATCCTGCCCGCGGTCGCCACGCCCACCGGCGTGTTCCTGCTGCGCCAGTACATGCTGACGATTCCCGACGAGCTGCTCGAGGCCGCGCGCATGGACAACGCCAGCGAATGGCGCATCTACTGGAAGATCATCCTGCCGCTGGCTGCGCCCGCCATGGCGGTGCTGGCCATCTTCTCGTTCATGTGGCGCTGGAACGACTTCCTGTGGCCACTGATCGTGCTGTCCAAGTCGGAAAACTTCACGCTGCAACTGGCACTCAACGCCTTCCAGGGCGAACTCAATACCCAATGGCACTACCTGCTGGCCATGACGGTCATCACCCTGATTCCGATCACCCTGGTTTTCACTTTCCTGCAGAAGTACATCGCCACCGGTATCGCCAGCGCCGGCGTCAAGTAAAGCCTGACATCAACACGGGACACTTTCGTGGCTACTCTCCAACTCTCCAACATCGTCAAGACCTTTGACAAGATCACGACCATCCATGGCGTGGACCTCACGGTTTCCAGCGGTGAATTCGTCGTCTTCGTCGGCCCCTCGGGCTGCGGTAAATCCACGCTGCTGCGCATCATCTCCGGGCTGGAACCCGCCACCACCGGTGAGATCCGCATCGACGGCAAGGGCGTCAATGAGGTTCCCGCTGCGCACCGGGGCTGCTCCATGGTGTTCCAGTCGTACGCGTTGTACCCGCACATGAGCGTCTACGACAACATGGCATTCGGCCTCGAAAACCTGGGCGTGGCCAAGTCGGTCATCGAGACCAAGGTCCAGGCGGCGGCCAGGATGCTGAAGCTTGAACAGCTGCTGCAGCGCAAGCCGACGCAGCTTTCTGGCGGGCAGCGCCAGCGTGTGGCCATTGGCCGATCGATCGTGCGCGAGCCCAAGCTCTTCCTGTTCGACGAGCCGCTGTCCAACCTCGATGCCGAACTGCGCGTGTCGATGCGGGCCGAGATCCGCGACCTGCACGCCCGCCTGGGTGCCACCATGATCTACGTGACGCACGACCAGGTCGAGGCCATGACCATGGCCGACAAGATCGTGGTACTGCGCGCCGGTCGCATCGAGCAGATCGGCGCGCCGCTGGAGTTGTACAACCGGCCCTGCAACGAGTTCGTGGCTGGCTTCATCGGCAGCCCGCGCATGAACTTCGTGCCGGTGATGCACCTGCCCATGGCGAAGCCGGGCACCCACACGGTGGGCATCCGACCCGAGCATGCACAGCTTTCCGACAGCGGTCCACTGAGCTTGGTCGTGTCGCAGGTCGAGCAGCTCGGCAGCACCAGCGTCCTGCGCGGCAATGTGGTGCCGGATGCGCCATTCGAGATCATCCTGAGCGGACAGACATCCATCCGGTGCGGCGACACCGTGAAGGTTTCCGTGCCGCCGGAGCACGTGCATTGCTTCGACCAGAACGGCCTGCGCTTGTAAGCCAAACCCTGCCGGCATATCCGGTCCTGGGTAAATCATTCAACAGGAGAAACCAATGAAGACATTCGGACGCGCCCGCGTCACCCAAGCGCACGAACACGGCGTCGATCTGTCGATCGAAGGCGGCGCTGGCTTCAGCATTCAGGTGCTGGAATCCGCCATGGTTCGCGTGCGCTGCAAACCAGCGTCCGGCTACCGGGAGCCGCGCACCTGGGCCATCGCGCCGCACGCCGGCGAGGACGTCGCATGGTCCGGGCGCCAGCGCGACGACACCGGCGGATTCAGTCGCCCAGGCGCACGGGTGATCGAGCAGGCCGGAGAGGTGACTCTGCGTACCAGCGCTCTCTCGGTGACGGTGAAGGAAGATCCACTGACCTTGTCGTGGCAGGACAGCCAGGGACGAGTGCTCTTCAGCGACCGTGCGACCTCGTCGTATTTCGCGAGTCAGCGCACCGGCGCCGTCCGGCACTATTTGCAGCGCGACCGCGCCGAGCGCTACTACGGGCTGGGCGACAAGACCGGGCCGCTCGACCTGCATGGCAGGCGCTTGCGCACGCTGGCGCTGGACTCTCTGGGCTACGACCCGAAAAAAGGTGATCCGCTGTACAAACACTGGCCGTTTGTGCTGACGCGTGCCCCCGGCGGCCAGTGGTGGGGCATCTATTACGACACCTTGTCGGCATGCACCTTCGACCTGGGCTGCGAACACGACAACTACCACGAGCTATTTCGCTATGTCGAAATCGATGACGGCGACCTGGACTACTACGTCATGGTGGGGGACACACCCGGCGAGGTGATCTCGCAGTTTGTGCGCCTGATCGGTGGCACCCATTTGCCGCCGCGCTGGTCGTTGGGGTTTGCCCAAACGGCGATGGGGCTGACCGATGCGAGCGACGCGCAAAAGCAACTCGATGCCTTCATCACGCGCATTGAAGCCGAGGGCATCGCGTGTTCGTCCTTCCATTACGGATCGGGCTACTCGTCGCGCGGGAAGCGCCGTTATGTGTTCACCTGGAATACCGACAAGTTCCCTGACCCGAAGTCGCTGAATGCCAGGTTCCATGAGGCCGGCATGCATGTGGTGGCCAATATCAAGCCCTGCCTGCTCGATGACCACCCCGCCTATGGCGAGGTGCGCGCGCAGGGCGGCTTTATCCACGACGCCCAAAGCGGGCAGCCCGTGGTGGAGCAATTCTGGGACGGCGTCGGTGCCCACCTCGACTTCACCCATCCCTCGGCCGTGGCCTGGTGGCAAAAGAACCTGCAGGCGCAGGTACTCGACTACGGAATCGATACCGGCTGGAACGACAACAACGAATACGCCATCATGGACGATGGCGCCATGTGCCATGGCTTTGGCGAAGCCATCCCGATGCACCGCGCACGCCCCCTGCATCCCTTGCTGATGACGCGTGCAACCTTTGAGGCGCAGGCCGCGCACCGCCCTGACGAAGAGGTCTTCACCGTCACGCGCGGCGGCTCTCCGGGGATCCAGCGCTACGCGCAAACCTGGACCGGCGACAACACCACCAGCTGGGAAACTTTGCGCTGGAACATCCGCACCGGCCTGCAAATGTCCCTGTCGGGCATGTTCAACATCGGCCATGACGTCGGCGGCTTCGCCGGCCCGACACCTGACCCTGAACTGTTTTTGCGCTGGGTGCAGGCGTGTAGCCTGAACCCGCGCATGGTGATGAACTCCTGGAAAACGGACGGCACCGTCAACGTGCCCTGGCTGCACCCGGCGGTGACGGCTGATGTGGCTGCAGCGATCCGGCTGCGTTACACCCTGATGCCGTATTTGTGGTCTCTCTTCGAGCGCGCCCATGGTCTGCACCAACCCATCATTCGCCCGACCTTTTATGATTTTCCGGACGACGCGCAATGTTTCGCCGACAGCGACGACTTCATGCTTGGTGACGCACTGCTTGTCGCTCCGGTGGTGCACGCTGGCGCCACGTCACGCAGTGTCTACCTGCCCAAAGGACCCGAGGCGTGGTTTGACTTCCACACCGGTGCACGCTTCGAGGCCGGCCAAGTGCACACGGTCGCGGCGCCGCTGTCCGCGCTGCCCTTGTTTGCCCGCTTCGGTGCGTCGATTCCGGTGGCGGCCGGCGTCGCAGGCCGTCATCGCCATGACGACCCGGTGAGCGGCGTGCGGAGTTTTTCGGGCTAGGGAAACTTTGCAACACCCACTACGGAAAATGAGGCCCATTTCAACTGAATCCACGCCGCTGCCGACGCGGCGCCATGAGCTGATCGCCCGGCTGGCCCAACCCTGTCAGTACGACATCGCCATCATCGGCGGCGGCGCCACCGGCCTGGGCGTGGCGCTTGATGCCGCGGCGCGCGGGTTCTCTGTCGTGCTGGTCGAATCGCACGACTTTGCCAAAGGCACCTCGTCGCGGGCTACCAAGCTGGTGCATGGTGGTGTGCGCTATCTGGCGCAAGGCAATATTTCATTGGTGCGCGAGGCCTTGCACGAGCGCACCACGCTGCTGGCCAATGCGCCGCACCTGGCGCAGCCCCTGGCTTTTGTCATGCCTTCCTACAAGTTCTGGGAAGCGCCTTTTTATGGCGTGGGGCTGAAGATGTACGACGCCCTGGCCGGCAAGGCCGGACTGGGGCCAACAGAGTTTTTGAGCCGAACCGAAACGCTGGGCTACCTCCCCACGGTCCAGTTGCAAGGACCCAATGGCCGCCTGCGGGGCGGCGTCAAGTACTGGGACGGCCAGTTTGACGACGCGCGCCTGGCCCTGGCGCTGGCCCGCACCGCCGCCCGCCAGGGCGCGCTGCTGGTCAATTACTGTGCCGCCACGGGGTTGATTCATGAAAACGGCAAACTGGCGGGCCTTCACGCGCAGGACCAGGAAACGGGTCGCCTTTTTGAGATCAAGGCCAAATGCGTGGTGAATGCGGCGGGTGTCTGGGTCGACCAGCTGCGCTTGCAGGACGGGCAGGCGACAGGCCGCGAAGCCCAACCCATGGTCGTACCCAGCCAGGGCGTGCACATCGTGGTGGACCGGTCGTTTTTACCGTCCGACCACGCGATGCTGATTCCCAAGACGGCTGACGGCCGGGTGCTGTTTGCCGTGCCCTGGCTGGGTAAAACCATTTTGGGGACCACCGATACGCCGCGGCATGATTTGGCCCGCGAGCCGCTGCCGTTCAAGGAAGAGGTTGATTTCATACTGCGCGAATCGGCGCGCTACCTGAGCCGCGCGCCCGGCCCGTCCGACATCAAAAGCATCTGGGTCGGCCTGCGGCCCCTGGTCAAGCCGTCTGATGACCATGCGGAGAGAACCCAGGCCCTGTCGCGGGAACACACGGTGCGGGTCAGCAACAGCGGTCTGGTCACAGTGACCGGGGGCAAGTGGACCACTTACCGGGCCATGGCTGAGGATGTGCTGGACACCTGCTTCGCCGCGGGCCTGCTCCCGGGGCGTGCGGGTACCGTGACGACCCACCTGAAGTTAGTGGGCGCTCAGGATGCCGGCCATAAGATAAGCGATGCGCCGGGCGTTCACTTGTACGGAAGTGAAGCCGCAGCCGTGCAGAGCCTGCCGGGCGCCGACCATGAACTGGGAGGGGGGCTGACGGAAGCCATGGTGCGGTTTGCTGCCCGTTACGAGTACGCGCGTTGCGTGGAAGACGTGCTGGCTCGTCGCTCCCGCCTGCTGTTCCTGGACGCGGCCCAGGCCCGGTCGCTGGCGCCCGGGGTGGCGGCACTGCTTCTGCAGGAAAACGGGGTCGATCCGCAGCTGGAGGCATTTCAGGCGCTTTGTGGCCAGTACCTCAGCTTGCCAGCCGGAACGAGTTGAACGACTGAACGGCCCGAAACCGCCACGGAGGGCTTCGGTGATCCGGTCACCACTAACGCCACCATCCCCATCACCGCAACTCAACCATGAAGCCAGCAATGAAGCGAATTTTGCTACTCTTTTGGTAGCTGCTTATCCCGGTGAATATTAGGCTAAGGCCCGATTTGCCCGTAAATATCGTCACTGGCCTTGCGCGGGCCCGGGCGTAGCGGACGCTTCCCCGAATATGCCACCCGGTTGGTCTGCCGGCCCCAGCGGGCGTCTCTGGCTGTAATTGTGGGGTTATTTTCACAAGAGGCAGTTGACAGTGCTTTGGGATTCGGCCATAATCGTGGGCTTCGCTGTGAAAAAGGCGAAGAATTCTGCCCAGCGGAAGCATTGCAAGTGGTTTGTGATGTGGACGACGGGCCCAAGACTGACTGGGCTGTGGCTTGCGGGATCCGAGGATTTTGCAATGCGGCTTTCTGGTGCAAGTTGGGACTAAATTTAAATGATTCAAACGCAATCCAAACTCGATGTTGCTGACAACACGGGTGCTAAATCCGTGATGTGCATCAAGGTGCTGGGCGGATCCAAGCGCCGGTACGCCAGCGTTGGTGATGTCATCAAGGTGAGCATCAAAGAAGCCGCTCCCCGTGGCCGCGTCAAAAAAGGCGAGGTTTACAGTGCTGTGGTCGTTCGCACCGCCAAGGGCATCCGCCGCGGCGATGGTTCGCTCGTCAAATTCGATGGCAACGCGGCAGTGTTGCTTAACGCCAAGCTGGAGCCTATCGGCACCCGCATCTTCGGACCAGTGACGCGCGAGTTGCGCACTGAGAAGTTCATGAAGATCGTGTCTCTGGCTCCTGAAGTTCTGTAAGGACGCCCCATGAACAAGATTCGCAAAGGCGACGAAGTCATCGTGATCGCAGGTCGCGATAAAGGCAAGCGCGGCACGGTTTCGCTGCGCAAAGACGACAGCCACGTGCTGGTGGATGGGGTCAACCTGGTGAAAAAACACACCAAGCCCAACCCGCTCAAGGGCGCCACCGGCGGCATCGTCGAGAAAAGCATGCCGATTCACCAGTCCAATGTGGCCATTTTCAATGCTGCAACGGGCAAGGCGGATCGGGTTGGCATCAAGTTGTTGGCAGACGGCAAAAAAGTGCGCGTCTTCAAGTCCAGCGGCGACGAAATTAAGGCTGCATAAACATGGCACGCTTGCAAGATCAATACCGCGAAAAAATCGCGCCCAGCCTGATTGAGAAATTCGGCTACACCTCGCCCATGCAGGTTCCGCGCATCACCAAGATCACGCTCAACATGGGTGTGAGCGAGGCTGTTGCAGACAAGAAGGTCATGGACAACGCTGTGAGCGACATGGCCAAGATTGCCGGCCAGAAGCCTGTTGTGACCAAGGCCAAAAAGGCTATCGCCGGTTTCAAGATCCGCGAAGACCTGCCCATTGGTTGCATGGTGACGCTGCGCGGCGTGCAGATGTATGAGTTCCTCGATCGTTTCGTGACCGTGGCCCTGCCGCGTGTTCGTGACTTTCGCGGTATTTCCGGTCGCGCCTTTGATGGCCGCGGAAATTACAACATCGGCGTGAAAGAGCAGATCATTTTCCCTGAAATTGAGTACGACAAGGTCGACGCCCTGCGCGGTCTCAATATCAGCATCACCACAACGGCCAAGACCGATGAAGAGTGCAAGGCACTTCTCACCGCCTTCCGTTTTCCGTTCAAGAACTGAGGCGGGACATGGCAAAACAAGCTTTACTGCAACGTGAACTGAAGCGCGAAAAACTCGCGGCCAAGTTCGCCAAGAAATACGCTGAACTCAAGGCGACGTCCAACGACGCCAAGCGCTCCGATGAAGAGCGTCAGCTGGCTCGCCTCGAGCTGCAAAAGTTGCCCCGCAACGCCAACCCGACTCGCCAGCGTAACCGCTGCGAAATCACGGGTCGCCCGCGCGGTACGTTCCGTCAATTCGGCCTGGCTCGCGCCAAGATCCGTGAATTGGCTTTTGCTGGTGATATCCCTGGTATCACCAAGGCAAGCTGGTAAGCAATAGGAGAACCGCAAATGAGTATGAGTGATCCTATCGCCGACATGCTGACGCGCATCCGGAATGCACAAATGGTTGAAAAAGCCGTTGTGCTGGTGCCGTCGTCAAAAGTCAAGGTTGCCATCGCGCAGGTGTTGAAAGACGAGGGCTATATCGATGGCTTCTCCGTCAAGACCGACGAAGGCAAATCCCAACTGGAAATCGCCCTGAAGTATTACGCAGGCCGCCCCGTGATTGAGCGCATTGAGCGCGTCAGCCGCCCGGGCCTGCGTGTCTACAAAGGTCATGGCGCCATTCCCCAGGTCATGAACGGCCTTGGTGTGGCAATTGTCACGACGCCCCAGGGCGTTATGACGGATCGCAAGGCGCGCGCTACCGGCATCGGTGGTGAAGTGCTGTGCTACGTGGCCTAACGGCGGCATTGAGGAGAAACTGAAATGTCTCGTGTAGGAAAAATGCCGGTTACCGTGCCCCAGGGTGTGGATGTGGCAATCAAAGACGACCAGATTAATGTCAAGGGCGCTCTCGGCGCCTTGGCGCTGACGCAAAATGCGCTTGTCACCATCAAGAATGATGCCGGCAAGCTGACGTTTGCGCCTGCCAATGACTCGCGTGAAGCCAATGCCATGAGCGGCACGATGCGCCAGCTCGTGAACAACATGGTGACGGGTGTCACCAAGGGCTTCGAGAAAAAGCTTAGCCTGATCGGCGTGGGTTACAAGGCCCAGGCGCAAGGCGCCAAGCTGAACCTCACCGTGGGTTACTCGCATCCTGTGATCATGGACATGCCTGCTGGCATCACTGTCGCAACCCCAACCCCCACCGAGGTGGTGATCAAGGGTTCTGACCGTCAGCGTGTAGGCCAGATTGCCGCCGAAGTGCGCGCAGTTCGTCCTCCCGAGCCTTACAAGGGCAAGGGCATCCGTTATTCGGATGAGAAGATCACGATCAAAGAAACCAAGAAGAAATAAGGAGCTGCATCATGTTGACCAAAAAAGAGCAGCGCCTTCGTCGTTCACGCCAGACCCGGATCCGCATCGCCACGCAAGGTGTTGCCCGTCTGACCGTGAATCGCACCAATCTGCATATTTACGCCAGTGTCATTTCTGGCGACGGCACCAAGGTCCTGGCTGCTGCATCCACCGCGGAAGTGGAAGTGCGCAAGGAAATTGGCGCTTCGGGTAAAGGTGGAAACGTTGCTGCTGCGCAGGCCATTGGCAAGCGTATTGCCGAAAAGGCAAAAGCAGCAGGTGTGGAAAAAGTGGCGTTTGATCGCGCCGGTTTTGCGTACCACGGCCGCGTCAAAGCGCTGGCTGATGCGGCTCGCGAAGCTGGTTTGCAGTTCTAAGCAGACTGGAATTAAGTATGGCTAAGTTTCAAGCAAAATCGCAAAACGACGCTCCAGACGATGGTCTGAAGGAAAAGATGATCGCGGTCAACCGCGTCACCAAAGTGGTGAAGGGCGGCCGTATTCTCGGTTTCGCCGCACTGACAGTGGTTGGCGACGGTGACGGCCGCGTTGGCATGGGCAAGGGCAAGTCGAAAGAAGTGCCTGCAGCCGTGCAAAAGGCCATGGAAGAAGCGCGCCGCAACATGACCAAGGTCTCGTTGAAAAACGGCACCATCCACCACAATGTATTCGGCCACTGGGGTGCCGCCAACGTCATGATGGCGCCGGCTCCCAAGGGTACCGGCATCATCGCCGGCGGCCCGATGCGCGCTGTTTTTGAAGTGATGGGCATCACCGACATCGTGGCCAAGAGCCATGGTTCGAGCAACCCTTACAACATGGTGCGCGCCACGATGGATGCACTGAACAATTCCACCACGGCTTCTGAAATAGCGGCCAAGCGTGGTAAATCGGTCGAAGAAATCTTCGGCTAAGGCAGCATTGAAATGACCAAAGAAGCCAAAGTAAAAGTCCAGCTGGTTCGCAGCCCGATTGGCACCAAGGAATCACACCGCGCAACTGTGCGCGGCTTGGGCCTGCGCGGTGTCAACAGCGTCAGCGAATTGCAGGACACGCCCGCGGTGCGCGGCATGATCAACAAGATCAGTTATCTGGTCAAGGTTATCTGAGCGGAGACTCAACATGGAATTGAACGGAATCAAGCCTAGCCTGGGCGCAAAACATGCCAAGCGACGTGTCGGTCGCGGCATTGGTTCGGGCCTGGGTAAAACGGCTGGACGTGGTCATAAAGGCCAGAAGTCACGCGCTGGCGGTTATCACAAGGTGGGCTTCGAGGGCGGTCAAATGCCCATGCAGCGCCGCTTGCCCAAGCGCGGCTTCAAGTCGCATCTGCTCAAGTTCAACGCCGAGGTCACTCTGGGCGCGCTGGAGCAGCTCGGCCTGGCCGAAGTGGATCTGCTGGCGCTGAAGACTGCCGGCCTGGTGGGTCAGCTCGCCAAGAACGTCAAGGTCATCAAGTCGGGTGAACTGTCCAAGGCTGTCAAGCTGAACGGCATTTCCGCCACGGCGGGTGCCAAGGCCATTATTGAAGCCGCTGGCGGCTCCGTCGCTTAAATACCTGACTGGATAAATCAGTGGCAACCAGCTCGGCTCAAATTGTGAAAACCGGCAAGTACGGTGATTTGCGCAACAGGCTTGTGTTTTTGCTGCTGGCCCTGGTGGTGTACCGCATTGGCGCGCACATCCCGGTGCCGGGTATTGACCCTAGCCAGCTGAAAGAGCTTTTCAAGGGCCAGCAGGGCGGCATACTGAACTTGTTCAATATGTTCTCCGGTGGTGCCCTGGCGCGATTCACGGTGTTTGCCTTGGGCATCATGCCGTACATCTCGGCCTCGATCATCATGCAACTGCTCACGTATGTTGTGCCGACGTTCGAGCAGATGAAAAAAGAAGGCGAAGCCGGTCGCCGCAAGATCACGCAGTACACACGTTACGGAACACTGGCGTTGGCCCTGTTTCAGTCGATGGGTATCGCCGTGGCACTCGAAAGCTCACCCGGGCTGGTTCTGGTGCCTGGTTTTGGCTTCCGGATGACGGCGGTCTTCAGCCTGACCGCTGGAACGATGTTCCTGATGTGGCTGGGTGAGCAGATCACCGAGCGTGGTCTGGGTAACGGTATTTCGATTCTGATCTTTGCAGGTATTGCGGCAGGGTTGCCGAACGCCATGGGTGGCCTGCTGGAACTGGTGCGTACCGGGGCGATGAGTATCCTGATAGCGATCGTGATCGTGGCCGTCGTGGTTTTGGTGACGTATTTCGTCGTGTTTATCGAGCGGGGGCAGCGCAAGATTCTGGTGAATTACGCCCGCCGCCAGGTGGGCAACAAGGTGTATGGCGGGCAGTCTTCGCACTTGCCGTTGAAGCTGAATATGGCAGGCGTGATTCCGCCGATCTTCGCTTCCTCCATCATTTTGTTGCCGGCGACGGTCGTTGGATGGTTTAGTTCGGGTGAAAGCATGCGCTGGCTGAAAGACATTGCCGGCACATTGACACCAGGCCAGCCCATTTACGTGATGTTGTATGCCAGTGCGATTGTGTTTTTCTGCTTCTTTTACACGGCCCTGGTGTTTAACAGCCGTGAAACGGCAGACAACCTGAAAAAGAGTGGTGCGTTCATTCCAGGCATACGTCCGGGTGACCAGACGGCCCGGTATATCGACAAGATTCTGGTTCGTTTGACCTTGGCCGGCGCGGTGTACATCACGTTTGTGTGCCTGTTGCCAGAGTTTTTGATTTTGAAATACAACGTGCCGTTTTATTTCGGTGGCACGTCGTTGATGATCATTGTGGTGGTCACCATGGATTTCATGGCCCAGGTACAGAATTACATGATGTCGCAACAGTATGAGTCGTTGCTTAAAAAGGCGAATTTCAAGACGTCACTGGGCGGTTAACCGGATATTTGATGGGATATGTCTAAAGACGATGTGATTCAGATGCAGGGGGAGGTCGTTGAAAACCTTCCCAATGCAACTTTCAGGGTGAAGCTGGAAAATGGACATGTTGTACTTGGACACATCTCAGGAAAAATGCGCATGCACTACATCCGCATTCTTCCAGGTGACAAGGTGACAGTTGAATTGACACCATACGATTTATCGCGAGCACGAATTGTGTTCCGTGCCAAGTAAGCACAGAGAGAAAGTTTAGGAGAAAGAAATGAGAGTTTCAGCTTCGGTCAAGAAAATTTGCCGCAACTGTAAAATCATCCGCCGCAAGGGCGTTGTACGCGTGATCTGTACGGATCCGCGTCACAAGCAGCGCCAAGGCTGATTTTCAAGAGATTTAGAGGACGCACATGGCACGTATCGCTGGTATCAATATTCCGCCGCAGCAGCACGCCGAAATCGGCTTGACTGCAATTTTCGGCATAGGTCGCACACGCGCTCGCAAGATTTGCGAAGCATGTGATATCGCCTATTCGAAAAAAATCAAAGATCTGACTGACGGCGATCTGGAAAAAATCCGTGACCAGATTGCTCTGTTCACCATCGAGGGCGATTTGCGTCGTGAAACCACGATGAACATCAAGCGCCTGATGGACATCGGCTGCTACCGTGGTTTCCGCCATCGTCGCGGCCTGCCCATGCGTGGCCAGCGCACACGGACCAATGCCCGCACCCGCAAGGGTCCGCGCAAGGCCGCTGCTGCTTTGAAGAAATAATTGAGAGGTCGTCATGGCAAAATCACCAAGCAATAACGCCGCACAGCGCGTTCGCAAGAAAGTACGCAAGAACGTGGCGGATGGCATTGCCCACGTCCACGCTTCTTTCAACAACACGATCATCACCATCACGGATCGCCAGGGCAATGCATTGTCCTGGGCTTCTTCCGGTGGTCAGGGTTTCAAAGGTTCGCGCAAGTCGACGCCTTTTGCAGCGCAGGTTGCATCCGAGGTGGCTGGCCGTGCTGCCATTGAGCAGGGCATCAAGAATCTTGACGTTGAAATCAAGGGCCCAGGTCCCGGACGCGAATCTTCCGTCCGTGCACTAGGCGCGCTGGGCATCCGGATCAATTCGATTGCCGACGTTACCCCGGTTCCGCACAACGGCTGCCGCCCACAAAAGCGCCGCCGCATTTAATTGCCTTGCCTGCTCTGGTTGATTGCCTTGCAGTCAGCCAGGTCAGGCATTTTTTATCAAGCCCACCGCCGTTAGGTTCACACCGAAGGCTCCTGCAGCAATGCAGCAGATGACACAAGGACACTCAAGTGGCACGCTATCTCGGCCCCAAGGCCAAACTATCCCGCCGTGAAGGCACCGACCTTTTCCTGAAGAGCGCACGCCGCGCCATCAGCGACAAGGCCAAATTTGATTCGAAGCCCGGCCAGCACGGTCGTACTTCAGGTACCCGTACTTCCGACTTCGGCCTGCAGCTGCGCGAAAAGCAGAAGGTCAAGCGCATGTACGGCGTGCTGGAGAAGCAGTTCCGCCGCTATTTCGAGGAAGCCGATCGCCGCAAAGGCAACACCGGCGCCAACCTGTTGTTCATCCTGGAATGCCGCCTGGACAACGTGGTGTACCGCATGGGCTTCGGTTCGACCCGCGCCGAAGCGCGCCAACTGGTGTCGCACAAGGCCATCACGGTCAACGGCGGTTCGGTCAACATTCCTTCGTACATGGTCAAGGCCGGCGACGTCATCGCCGTGCGCGACAAGTCGAAGAAGCAGACCCGCATCACCGAAGCGCTCGAGCTCGCAAAACAGGTCGGCCTGCCCGCCTGGGTCGATGTGAACGCCGACAAGGGCGAAGGCACCTTCAAGAAGGTTCCTGACCGCGATGAGTTTGCCGCCGACGTCAACGAATCGTTGATTGTCGAGTTGTACTCACGCTAATTTTTCGTTCCTGCGATACGGGGCACCGTATCGCCAGGGTGTGCTTCGCCGGCCTTATCGGTGTAACGAACCGAGGGTATTGAGAGGAAGACTGCATGCAGACCAATTTGTTGAAACCTAAAACCATCAATGTGGAGCAGCTTGGCGCGAATCGCGCCAAGGTGACTCTGGAGCCATTCGAGCGTGGCTACGGCCACACGCTGGGCAATGCCCTGCGCCGTGTGTTGTTGTCCTCCATGGTTGGCCATGCCGCCACTGAAGTGACCATTGCCGGCGTTCTGCATGAGTACTCGTCCATCGACGGTGTGCAGGAAGACGTCGTCAACATCCTGTTGAACCTCAAGGGTGTGGTGTTCAAGCTCCACAACCGCGACGAAGTCACGCTGAGCCTGCGCAAGGACGGCGAAGGCCCCGTCACTGCCGCCGACATCCAGACGCCGCACGACGTGGAAATCATCAACCCTGAACATGTGATCGTGAATCTGTCGCACGGCGGCAAGATCGACATGCAGATCAAGGTTGAGAATGGCCGTGGCTACGTGCCGGGCACCATGCGTCGCTATGGCGATGAGTCACCGAAATCCATCGGCCGCATTGTGCTGGACGCTTCGTTTTCCCCGGTCAAGCGCGTGAGCTACACCGTCGAAAGCGCCCGCGTTGAGCAGCGCACGGACCTGGACAAGCTGGTCCTCGAAATTGAAACCAATGGTGCAGTGACCGCTGAGGATGCTGTCCGCGCATCGGCGAAGATTCTCGTTGAGCAGCTGGCTGTGTTCGCTCAGCTGGAAGGCAATGAACTGGCGGCATTTGATGCACCGGTGCAGCGCAGCTCGCAGCAGTTTGATCCTATCCTGTTGCGCCCTGTCGACGAGCTTGAGCTCACGGTGCGTTCGGCAAACTGCCTGAAAGCAGAAAACATTTACTACATTGGCGATCTGATTCAGCGTACTGAAAATGAGCTGCTCAAGACTCCCAATCTCGGACGGAAATCTCTGAACGAGATCAAGGAAGTGCTGGCTTCCCGCGGCTTGACTCTGGGCATGCGCCTTGAGAGCTGGCCACCTGCAGGCCTGGACAAACGTTAATTTGTAAAACTGACCATCTTCGAAGAGATGGCGCACGGGCAGTACCTGATACGGCTGCCTGATTATTAAAAAGGAAATCACCATGCGACACGGACACGGACTACGTAAACTGAACCGCACCAGCGAGCACCGCCTCGCCATGCTGCGCAACATGATGAACTCGCTGCTTCAGCACGAAGTCATCAAGACCACCCTGCCAAAGGCCAAGGAATTGCGCCGTGTGGTGGAACCGATGATCACGCTGGCCAAAGAGCCAACGCTGGCCAACAAGCGTCTCGCCTTCGATCGCCTGCGCGACCGCGACATGGTGGTCAAGCTGTTTGCAGAACTGGGCCCACGCTACAAAGCCCGTCCTGGTGGCTACACCCGCATCCTGAAAATGGGTTTTCGCGTTGGCGACAATGCACCCATGGCCCTGGTTGAATTGGTGGATCGTCCTGAAATAGAAGACACTACTACTGACGCGGCGAAGGCAGAGTAAGGTATACTAAACACATATCGCGCGGTGGAGCAGCCTGGTAGCTCGTTGGGCTCATAACCCAAAGGTCGTAAGTTCAAATCTTGCCCGCGCAACCAACATCCAAGCCGTCAAGGCTGGTAGCAAACGCCCACTTCATGTGGGCGTTTTGCTTTGTGCCCACTCTGTGCCTATATCGTGCCCAGCCTGTGCCACAAAATTTCTCAAAATTCAGCAGTGACCATTGGCTATTTCTGCAGGTAGCCGTGTCACTGACCGACTGATGAGCGTTTCTGGTCGTAGGGGGCGGTTCGGTTCAAGTTCCGACAGACCTTATTTCAAAGGCGTCTTTTTGCGGTGTCTGCGGTGGTGGTCTCGACAGGGGCCATGTTTTCGATGACTTTGGCTACTTATGTAGAGTCCGACAGACTTTGTTCCCACGTTTCAACGTCAAAGGAATGTATTTGCCCAGGAATTTCAGCAGCGCAAGACTCGTTCGCTTGCTCAGTGATTTGGCCTCCGTGGATGTTGAGGCGTCGAGGCAGGACTTTGCGGAACGATTGGGCCTGTGGTTGGACGTTTTCGATGGCATCACGCTCCATGCGGCGCACCAGTCGATCAAGACGGTTGACGAAGAGAAACCATCGGATGCGCTGTTGGGCAGAACCTTCGCTCTGGAAGAAGAATTTCATCGGGTGCGAACAGCCTTGGTGAAGGCCATCACAGCAAGCAGTGCATCCCCTGCCAGCGGAAAACAAGTCAGGAACCCGATACCCCAGCCAGAAGCCGCCACGGAAACGGACGCTGGATATGCACCGTATCACCAGCGTTATCTCGACCAGCAACGCCACATGGCATTGAGGATTGATGCATTGCGTGCCCATGTCCGGCAAGCCATCGCGAAGGTCTCTCCCCAACTCGGGCAGCTGGCAACCTTCGATGCCGTGATGGACCAGATGCTCGGTGGCCGGGAGCAAAAACTGCTGTCAACGGTGCCTGTGCTGCTTGAGCGACGTTTCGGGCACTTGCGCAAAACCCACCAGCTCGGGCTCGACCTTGCGCAGCAGCAGGACGACCCGGCCTTGTGGCGACAACCGGGCGGGTGGCTGGACGTCTTCGGCAAGGAGATGCAGGAGGTCTTGCTGGCGGAACTGGGGGTCCGGCTGCAGCCGGTCGTGGGACTAATTGAAGCATTCAGCAACGAGGTTAAGAAGTACCAATGAACAGGATTTTTTTTGCAGTCGCCTTCGCCATCGGTCTGATGACCGTGACCTGGGTGGGGTTGGGGTTTGTCGGTTCGAGCTGGATCGCCCTGGTCATGACGGCGGTGATTGCCGGGGTTTATTTGCTGGGCGCGTTTGAACTCAGACAGTTTCGCGCTGCCACAGCCTCGCTGGCGGCGGCGCTTGCCGACATTCCTCAGCCGCTGCCGGACATCGGCGTCTGGCTAGTCGGCGTACCTTCTTCCCTGCAAAACTCCGTGCGTTTACGGATCGAGGGTGAACGGGTCGCCTTGCCGGGCCCCGCGTTGACACCGTACCTGGTGGGGCTGCTGGTGATGCTGGGGATGCTCGGTACCTTCCTGGGGATGGTTGTGACCTTCAAGGGGGCCGTGTTCGCTCTGGAGGGCTCGACGGATCTTCACGCTATCCGGTCGGCGCTAGCCGCACCCATCAAGGGCCTGGGGCTAGCATTTGGCACCTCGGTGGCCGGGGTGGCCGCGTCGGCCATGCTGGGTCTGCTGTCGGCCATCAGCCGCCGCGAGAGGGTGGACGTCGCGCGGCAGCTGGACTCCCGTATTGCGACCGTCTTTCGGCCGTTTTCGCTCGCCCATCAGCGTCAGGAAACCTTCAAGGCGCTGCAGGTGCAGGCGCACGCCTTGCCCGACGTGGTCGACAAGCTGCAGGCCATGATGGAGGGAATGGAACGCCGGAGCCAGCAGTTGAACGAGCAGCTGCTGGGCAGTCAGGCGCATTTCCACCGTGAGGTGAGCGTCGCCTACACCGGTCTGGCCGACACCGTCGGGCAGTCCCTGAAAGACAGCCTGACGGCCAGCGCAAGAGTGGCGGGCGAGAGCATCAAGCCCGTGGTCGAGGCGGCGATGTCGGAAATTGCGCAGGAATCGAAGCGTCTGCACGAGCGCGTGAGCGACGCAGCGCAGACCCAGTTGACGGGCCTCTCGGCCCAGTTCAGCGCCACCGCCCGCACCGTGTCCGAGACCTGGACGACGGCTCTCCAGAACCATGCGCGGACCAGCGAAAGCCAGGTTAGTGGCCTGGACCGGGCACTGGCGGCCTTCACGGACACCTTCGAGCAGCGCTCCGGCGCGTTGCTGGCAACGGTCGGCGAGGCCGTGTCCAGCTCGCAATCGGACCAGGCCTCGGCGGATCGGCAGAGACTGCAGGCCTGGACGCAGGCGATGGAGTCCATGGCGGCCACGCTGCACGGCGAATGGCAGCGCGTCGGGGCGCAGTCGCTCGCCCAACAGCAGGCCGTCTGCCAGACACTGGAGAAAACCGCCGGCGAGATCACCCAGCGCAGCAGCGATCAGGCCAGCCGGACACTTGCCGACATGACGCGGCTGTTGGCCCAGTCCGAAGCGCTCATTCGTTCGCGCATGGATTCGGAGGCCGACTGGATGAAGCAGCACGGCGACCGCATGGACCAGCTGGCCAGTGTGTGGCGCACCGAACTCGGTGCGCTCAGGGAAGAAGAAGCAACGCGCGGCAACGCCGCCGTCGAGCGGTTGGGCGAACTGCAGGCAGCGCTGGCCACGCATCTGGCCACGCTGGGCGCCGCGCTGGAAGCGCCCATGACCCGCCTTATGCAAACGGCCTCCGAGGTACCCCAGGCGGCGGCTGGCGTGATTGCGCAATTGCGTCAGGAAATAAGCCGGATCGCCGAGCAGGACAACCTTGCGCTAGAGGAGCGCACCGCCGTGATGGACAAGATCAATGCGCTGCTCCAGACCATCAACCAGGCCGCGGGCGAACAGCGCGCGGCGATCGAGTCGCTGGTGGGCTCGGCGGCGGCTGTGCTGGACAAGGCCGGCAGCCAGTTTTCTGAAACGCTGGGGGCGCAGGCCGGCAAGGCGGAGAACATGGCGGCGCACGTCACCGGCAGCGCGGTCGAGCTGGCTAGCCTGGGCGAATCCTTCAACCATGGCGTCCAGCTTTTCAACGCGACCAACGAGAAGCTGATTGAAAGCCTGCAGCGCATGGAAGGCACCATGAGCCAGTCCATGGCGCGAAGTGACGAACAACTCGCCTACTACGTGGCGCAGGCGCGCGAGGTAATCGACCTCAGCATCACCTCGCAGCAGGGCATCGTCGAAGACCTGCGCCAACTCCACAGCAAGCAAGCCTCGCTGTCCGAGGGAGTCGCTGGATGATCGACCTTGACGAAAGGGGCGACGGCATGGAGCAGACCGCGCCAGTCTGGGCCGTTTTCGGAGACCTGATGTCGGGCTTGCTGGGCGCTTTCGTGCTGATCCTGGTCGGGGTGCTGGTGGTCCAGATGGACCTGATGGCCAACCTGGAGGCTGAGGTGCAAAAGCGCCGGGTGGAGGAGCAGCGCCGCATCGCCCTGGAAAAGGCCCTGGCCATTCCGCTGGCAACGGGCCGGGTCACACTGAACAACGGACGCATTGGCATCAGTGGCAGCGTGTTGTTCCCCCTGAACTCGGACCAGTTGCGTCCCGACGGCCGGCTACTGCTGAAGAGTCTCGTGCCCCCGTTGCAGGTCTACCTGGGTGAGCGCGATGAACTGTTGATGGTGAGCGGTTTTACCGACGACAAGCCCATCCAGGAAGGCAACCAGCGCTTTGCGGACAACCTGGCGCTGTCGGCCCAGCGCGCCCTGACGGTGACCCGTGCCCTGATCGAGGAAGGCATGCCGTCGTCACTGGCCTTTGCCGCGGCCTTTGGCGCAGAGCAGCCGGTCGCCTCCAACACGGATGAAAAGGGACGCGCGCTGAACCGGCGCGTGGAAATGGCGCCGGTGCCCAAGTCCGCCAATGTGAAACCCTCCGCCCATGAGTGAGTCGGGCCGCGCCGAAATGCCGCATTCGCAGCAGGATGGAGAAAAGTCGCTGCAGTCGTGGCATGCGTCCTTGCGAAGTGAGGGAGCCCAGCGCCTCGACCCCGCGCGCTTTCATTACCTGGAGCTGCTGTCGCAGCGCATGGACACAGCGCCAGGCGAGGTGCGACGCATCCTGGAAGGCAAGCTCAAAGTTGCACTGGCGGACTATGGCGAACGCTTCAGGCAGGCGCAGAAGGCAGCCAGCGACGAGTTGGCGTGCCTGTCAGCCAGGCATCCGGACCTGGCCCGTGAACTGCAGCGGCTGTTCGCGGCTGGTGATTACGGCGGCATGCGCCGGCTGGGCGCGCAGTCGGCGTTCAACAGGCCCGGCGCGCCGCTGGCCCAGCTGAACCAGTACATCCAGAACGTGAAGCAGGACGGTATCGATCACCGCCTGGGGAGCGGTCTTGGGCGCAGTCTGGTCAGCGACATGGGGGTCAGTTCTGAGATGGCGAGCGTCCGTCGCTTCAGGGAGGCGTGGTCCAGGATTGCTGCCGAAGACCAGGTGGACCAGGCCGTCGGGCGAGGGCCTGTCAACGCCGGCCCGCTGAATTCGCACATGCTGGTGCTTCGTTCCCTTGCGTTGATGCGCAAGCTGTCACCCGACTACCTGCGGCGCTTTCTGTCGCATGTGGACACCTTGCTGTGGCTCGATCAGGCAAACCAGAAATACACGCCGGTGAAGGCGAAACCGGCGCGTCGAAGCCGGCAAAAAAAATGAAGGCGAGTTGCATGTGCTCTGGGTCCTGCTGGCCGGTCGTCGCTCAGAAGGTGAGCGCGTAAAACTGGTGAGTTGCGGACGCGCCTTGTCGTTGGCGGCGAGCATCTCCCCCTTAGTCACATGTGCGCGTTTTTGTCTTTGGGTAAAGATTGTTTTGGGCTGTCTGTCAGGCTGCACGCCTCAAATTCCATCAGCGTTCAGTCTTCAGCACGATGCTTCGGCAGGGGCCTGCCGAGACTGGCGAGATCAAGTCGAGGCCGCTACAGCCTTCATCGATGGCGCCCCTTGCCGGCACGCCGCAATGTCTCTGTCCTGGCGACTATTCCAGCGTGAAGCCGATCTTCATTGAAACCTGCCAGTGCGCCACCTTGCCGTCGACCACATGGCCACGCGTTTCGGTGACGGTGAACCACTGGATGTTTCGCACCGTCTCATGTGCCTTGGCAATGGCGGTGCTCACGGCATCTTCGATGCTGGTGGCGGAGGAACCGGTGAGTTCAAGCTGCTTGTAGACATGGCTGCTCATGTGTCGCTCCCAGGAGTTGATCGGTCTGTCAAAGCTTAAGGGTTTTGTATTGGAACCACAAGCATGAAGCCGTGAGTCAGTGCCTGCCCTGCAGACGCAAAAAAATACCGAGCCCAATTGATGAAGGCAAGCGAAGAAGCTACCCGTGCATGCCGGGTGAGCCTTCATCGATCAGGCGGCTTTCCGATCGGGTCGCGGCTTCCGAGTGTGGTGTTGCACGCTATCCGGTACATAAAACCGTGTCTTTTTGCCCATGGCGGCGTTGCAAATCCTCGCAATAGTGGAACTATTGCTGTGGTTTGCGCCTTGCCCTGAACAAAAATCCATCGGTTTTATTTGTACCGTCAAGCATGCAACACCACACTAACCCAGTGTCGCTGCAGGCTGTGCCGTGGCAGCCAGATACTCCATGGCCGCCGAGGTGCCGCTCTCGCGCAGGCGTACGCCTGCGAGTTTCAGACCCATCTCACAACCCGCGAGCGCGGCCAGCAGGGTGAGGTCATTGCATTCGCCGAGATGGCCGATGCGGAACATCCGGCCCTTGACCTTGCCGAGCCCAGCGCCCAGCGACATGTTGAAGTGCTGGTAAACGATTTGCCGGACCCGGTCGGCATCCACGCCCTCGGGCATCATCACGCCGGTCAGCACCGGGGAGTAGACCGCCGGGTCGGCGCACTGGATTTCCAGCCCCCAGGCCTCTACGGCATTGCGGCAGGCCTTGCCCAGGCGCTCGTGGCGGGCAAAAACCTGGGGCAGTCCCTCGGCCGAGATCATGTCCAGCGCCTCGCTCAGGGCATACAGCAGGTTGGTATTCGGTGTGTAGGGCCAGTAGCCCGTCTGATTCATTTCAACAATCTCGTCCCAGGCCCAGAATGCCTTGGGCAGCCTGGCGTCGCGGCTGGCGGCCAGCGCCTTGGGTGACAGCGCGTTAAAGCTGATGCCCGGCGGCAGCATCAGGCCTTTTTGCGAGCCGCTGATGGTGACGTCGACGCCCCATTCGTCATGTCGGTAGTCGGCTGAGGCCAGGCCTGAAATGGTGTCGACCAGCAGCAGGGCGGGATGCTTGGCCGCATCAATGGCGCGGCGCACGGCCGCGATGTTGGAGGTGACGCCGGTGGAGGTCTCGTTGTGGACCACGCACACAGCCTTGATTTGATGCTGCGCGTCGTTGCGGAGCCGCTGCTCGATCATGTCGGCCTGCACGCCGTTTCGCCAGCCCTCGGTGCCCGGCAGGCCGATGAATTCTGGCTTCAGGCCCAGCCGCAGCGCCATCTTGTTCCAGAGGCTGGCGAAGTGGCCGGTCTCGAACATGAGCACGGAGTCCCCCGGGCTCAGCGTGTTGACCAGTGCGGCCTCCCACGCGCCGGTGCCGGAGGCCGGGTAGATGACCACGGGATGACGCGTCTTGAAAACGTCCTTGATGCCGGATAGCACCTTGCGCCCGAGGGCGCCGAATTCAGGTCCGCGATGGTCGATGGTGGGGTAGCTCATGGCGCGCAGCAGGCGATCCGGCACGGGGCTGGGGCCTGGGATCTGCAGGAAATGGCGACCGGCGGGATGGAAATTCAGGTTCATCGGGTTCTCCTTCAATAAATTTGCATACAATTTATGGAGAATGTACGACCCTTCGTGCCCTATGTGAATGGGCTTATTGGCTTAAGTAGTCTGAACTTTTGTATGCATAATACAAAAATTGCAGAATAAAGCTTGTTGATGAAGCTGCGCCCGGCCGCTCAAAAGAATGCGAATGTGCTTGAAGGCAGAGGTCGCAGCAGGGCCGACCCTTGCCGGGCGGCTGGGATGGAGCGCCACGCGGGGCGGCGTGGGCGTTGGAGAGTGCTGGTTCAGCTGCCGAAAATCGCCTCGAGATCCGCTTCCCCGGCGGTGCTGTCGAGCTTGAGGCTGTGCTCGATGTGGTGAAGGTGATCCAGCATGAGTTTTTCGGCGCGTACCCGGTCGCGCTTGGCGATCGCGTCGACGATCACCGTGTGCTCGTCGGCACGGCAACTGCTGGCCGTGGGTGCGTCGTACAGGAAGATGATGAGGCAGGTCAACATGCATAGCTCGCGCATGCTGCGGGCCAGCGCCGAGTTGCCTGCCAGCTCCGCCGTCAGGGTATGGAATTCGCCGGACAACCTGATCACCGCGCGCTTGTCTTCGCGCCGGCGGGCATCGAGTTCCAGCTCCTGGTGTTGCCGCAGGCGGGCGACTTTCTCGGGGGTGAGGGTGTCGATCAGGCGCTTGAGCACGGCCGGCTCGATCAGCCGGCGCGCTTCGAACACGTCGCGCGCCTGCTCGATCGAGGGCTTGGCCAGGTAGGCCCCGCGCTGGGGATAGAGTTCCACGATCTGCTCATGCGCCAGGCGGGCCAGCACCTCGCGGATGCGCGCCCGGCTGGTGCCGAAGATGTCGGCCAACCTCTCCTCGCCCAGCTTGGTGCCGGGGTGCAGGCGGTGTTCCAGAATGGCGACATAGATCCTTTCATAGATCGCATCGATCGTGTTTTCCCGGTCGAGGCGGCTCGTGGACTGGCGCGTGCTGGTCATGTCGGTCTGATTGGTGGAGGAGGGTGACTGCATTCTATCGAGTGCATCCTCATCCTCACTCGAGGGTCTCACGAGCATTGGAAAAGCCTCCCCCAGCCGGTGATGTTGGCTGATGGCATGCCGGCAGCGCGCAGCATGCCCCACACGGTGGTGCTCACGGTGTCCAGCAGCGGGATGCCCAGCTCTTCTTCTACCTGCTGCGCCATCGGCGCGGCGCGCAGGTTGGTGCAGAAGGTGGTGATGGCCTGCGGGCCATCGGCCGCCACCTCGCGCATCAACGCCAGCAGCGTCGACGGCTCGACACCGGCGAAGTCATGGTTGACGCGGATCCCCAAGTGGCGTTCCGCCACCACCTCGATGCCGAGCGCGCGGTAATTGGCCATGATGCGCTGCTGCACATCCGCGGTGTAGGGCGTCACCAGCGCCAGCTTGCGCACACCCTGCAGCGCCAACAATTCATTGAGCGCCAATACGGCCGTGGTGGCCGGAATGCCGGTGCGCTCGCGGATGCGCTCACACAGGCGGTGGTCGGCCTCGAAGCCCAGCCAGCCCGAAGACGTGCCGCTCCAGCCAATCACATCGACCTTCGCGTCGGCCAGCAGCTCGGCCGCCGCCAGGATTTTGCTGTCGTCAAACTGCCCCAGCGCCTGCGCGTCCAGCGAGATTTCGGTCACCCTGAAGCGTGAGAAGTGTGCGCTAACACCTGGAATTTCTACCGCTATGGCACTGGTCAGAGGCTCCAGGGCGGTATTGGACGAGGGGGTCAATACGCCGAGGCGAACGGGCTGGGTCATGGGCTGGCTCCTGAAAGAGGTTGTGGCAAGGATAGGGCATGGAAGCCTCCTTGCTGGTGATTGTGAACTTTATCGCAAAACTGTTGACATTAGTGTTAACACTACTGTCTGCAATTTAATTATCGTCGATATTACGCACATGTGCCGAAAAGCTCCGAATGGGCTGGGCCCGGAATTTGCGATGACGACACTATTCTTGATCTGAAAATGACAATGCACCAAAACAAATTAATGCAAAACATGTCAACAATCATGTTTGCACTAAAGACGACACTTATTCACCGGCTTGGTGCGTATGGGGCGGGTGTATGAGCAGCGCACCGTTTGACCTGGTGATTCGAAACGCGCGTGTTGCGACGGCCAGCGACACCTTCCATGCCGACATCGGGGTGCTTGGCGGGCGGATAGCCCAATTGGGAACCGGCCTGGGCCGCGGCGAGAAGGAGATCGATGCGGCTGGCCGCGTAGTCACCCCCGGAGGCGTGGACGCGCATTGCCACCTCGACCAGCCGATGGCGCCGCCCCTACGCATGGCCGACAACTTTGACACTGGCACGCGTGCTGCGGCCTGCGGCGGGACCACCACCGTGATTCCGTTCGCGGCGCAGGAAAAAGGCCAATCGCTGCGTGCCGCGGTGGATGACTACCACCAGCGCGCCGACGGACGCGCGCATGTCGATTACGCCTTCCATCTGATCGTCAGCGACCCGACACCGGAAGTCCTGAACGTGGAACTGCCGGCGCTGATCGCCGAAGGCTACACCTCGTTCAAGATCTACATGACCTACGACGACCTGAAGCTTGACGATGGCCAGATTCTCGACGTGCTGGACGTGGCGCGCCAGCATGGCGCCATGGCCATGGTGCATGCCGAAAATGCCGACTGCATCGAATGGCTGACGAAGCGGCTCGAGGCCGCCGGGCGTACCGCGCCGCGCTTTCATGCCCATGCGCGGCCCATGCTCGTCGAGCGGGAAGCGACGCACCGGGCGATCGCGCTGTCGGAGCTGGTGGACGTGCCGATTTTGATCGTGCATGTGTCGGGCCGTGAAGCGGTTGAGCAGATCCGCTGGGCGCGTGCCCAGGGCCTCAAGGTGTTTGCCGAAACCTGCCCGCAGTACCTGTTCCTGACCGCCGAGGACCTGGGGATTGACGACAGCTACCGTGGCGCGCGCTGTGTCTGCAGCCCGCCGCCGCGCGACAAGGCCAACCAGGAGGTGATCTGGAATGGCCTCAATGACGGCCTGTTCACCCTGTTCTCGTCCGACCATGCGCCGTTCAACTACGAGGGCACCGAGGGCCGCAAGCCCGGCGGCGAGGAAGTCAGCTTCCGCCACATCCCGAACGGCCTGGCCGGTATAGAGACGCGCATGGCGCTGCTCTACTCCGAAGGCGTGCTCGGCGGGCGCATCACACTCGAAAAATTCGTTGAGCTGACCGCTACCAACCCGGCCAAGGCCTATGGCCTGCACCCCCGCAAAGGCACGATCGCCATCGGCGCCGATGCCGACCTGGTGATCTGGGACGAACGCGAGTTCGTGCTGCGCAACACGCAGCTGCACCACGCGGTGGATCACACACCCTACGAAGGCAGGACCCTGAAAGCCTGGCCCGGGCTCACGCTGTCGCGCGGCGAGGTGGTGTGGGACGGAAAAGACTTCCATGGCCGGGCCGGTCGCGGCCAGTTCCTGGCCTGTGGCGCACCCTCGCTGATGCCGTCGCGCCACCTCGGGAGGCCGGCATGAAGCTGCTGCTGATCAACCCCAATATCTCGGAGAGCGTGTCGGAGCTGATCCGCAGCGAAGCGCAACGCAGCGCTTCGGCAGGCACCGAGATCGAGGTGCTGACCGCGCCCTTCGGTGTGGCCTATATCGAAACGCGCTTCGAAGCGCTGATCGGCGCCTACGCGGCGGCCCAGCTCGCCGCCGAGCACCATGCGCGTTTCGACGCGGTGGTGGTCGCAGCCTTCGGCGACCCGGGGCTCACCGGCCTGCGCGAAGCCCTGCCGGTGCCGGTGACCGGGCTCACCGAAGCCGCGCTGGCCAGTGCCTGCCTGCTCGGCAACCGCATCTCCATCATTGCCATCTCTCAGCGCATCCAGGCGTGGTACCGCGAGGTGGTGCAGTCCTATGGCCTGGGCTCCCGGCTGGCCAGCATCCGGGCGCTGGACCGGCCGCTGGCCAGCATCGGCCAGGTGCAGGACGAGCACGCCCAGGCGCTGAAAGCGCTGGCCGAACGCGCGGTCGATGAGGATGGGGCCGATGTCATTGTGCTGGCCGGCGCTCCCCTGGCGGGGCTGGCACGCGCGCTCAAGGGCCAGCTGCCGGTGCCCGTGGTCGATGGCGTCTCCAGCGCGGTACGCCACGCCGAAACCCTGGCCGCCCTGCAGCCCGGCACCGCGCAGCGCGGCAGTTTCTCCCCGCCGCCCGTCAAGCCGAATCGCGGCTTGCCTCCCGCCATCGCCAAGCTGCTCGACCGGACCAGCTGATTCTTTCCACCCTTTCCGTCATTCCTCCACTCCCAAAAGATCATCATGAAACAGCCCTCCCGCCTGCCCCTGATCACCCGCTTGGCCGCCGCTGCGGCGCTGACGCTGGCCACTGCCATGCTGCCCGTCGCGGCACAGCAGAAGCTGCAGATTGCCGGCAACTTTGCGTCGGAGCACCCGAGCAGCGTGGCGGTCGAGCAGGTGTTCAAAAAGGAGGTTGCCCGCCTGACCCACAACCAGCTGCAGGTCGATGTGTTTCCCGCCATGCAGCTGGGTGGCGCCAAGGAGAATGTGGACGCCGTGCGCTCTGGCACGCTGGCGCTGACCTGGGTCGGCGCGGCCTTCCTGTCGCGCATCGCACCCGAACTCGAAGCGGTCAGCCTGCCCTTCGTGTTCCCCAACCGGCAGAGCGCCTTCAGGGTGATTGACGGTCCGGTCGGCGATGCCATCGACAAGAAGCTGGGCGACAAGGGCTTTGTCTCGCTGGGCTGGATGGAGCTGGGCATGCGCAACGTCACGAACAGCCGGGGGCCGATCAAAAGCATGGCCGACCTGAAGGGCCTGAAGATCCGCCTGCAGCCCAACGAGACCCACCTGGCGACCTTCAGGGCGCTCGGCGCCAACCCGGTGGCCATGGACGTCAAGGAGCTGTACTCCGCACTGGAGCAGCGCGTCGTCGACGCGCAGGAGAACCCATACACGGTGATCTCGGCTGCGCGCTACAGCGAGGTGCAAAAGCAGCTGTCCAACAGCGGGCATTTCTTCGACCTCATTGCCGTGGTTGCGAGCAAGAAAGCCTTCGAGCAGCTCAAGCCCGAGTACCAGAAGGCCATACGCGAGGGCATGACCGCCACGATTGCCTTTCAGCGCAAGCTGGCCGCCGAGGAAGAGGCAAAGCGGCTGGCCGAACTGAAGGGCAAGATGACCTACACCGAAATCACGCCCGCCGCGCTGGAGGAAATGCGCCGCGCGACGGCCCCGGTCATCGAGGACGTGAAGAAGCGTGCCGGCGCTGACCTGGTGAACCAGGTGCTGGCTGAAGCCGCCCGGCGCTGACCCGAACGGCACGCAGGGAGACCGCCATGACAACGGAAACAATCGCGCTGGAACCGGCCGTGCCTGCGGGCTGGACCGGGCGCGCACTTGACGGGATGAACCGGTTCATCACGGGCGTGCTGCTCGCCACGGTAGCGGTGATGGTGGGGGTCGTATCCGCACAGGTCGCGCTGCGCTACGGCTTCAACCGCTCGATTGACTGGGCCGACGAGATCGGACGCCTGGCTTTTGTCTGGTCCATCTTTCTTGCCATCCCGCTGGGCGTGCGCCAGGGCGCGCATATTGGCATAGACATCATGGTCGACAAGCTGCCGGCCAGCTGGCGCAGCGTGCTCAAGCGGGCCGGCGCAGCGCTGTGCGCCGCCATGATGTTTGCAATTGCCTGGGCGGCCTTCCGTGTTGCGCGCGAGCAATGGGATGAACTGATGGCCACGGTCGACTGGAGCGTCGGCTGGTTCATTGTGCCGGTCGGCCTGGGCGCGCTGCTGAGCGGGTTGCACCTGATGCGCATCGTCATCGTGGGCGCGCCAGTGCAGGCGCTGGGGAGTGCCGAATGAGCCTCGCCGTCGTCATTGCCTTCATGCTGCTGGCCCTGCTCGGGCTGCCGATCGCCTTTGCCATGGGCGTGGCCGCGCTCGGCGCCCTCTGGTACAGCGGGGTGGATTTTTCGATGGTGCCGCAGCGCATGATGCACGCCGTCAATTCCTTTCCGCTGATGTCCATCCCCTTCTTCATGCTGGCCGGTGAGCTGATGATCAAGGCCGGCATCGTCGAGCGCCTGATCGCGCTGGCCAACACCATGGTCGGCCGGGTGCGCGGCGGCATGGCGCATGTCACCATGCTGTCGGGCGCGGGCCTGGCCACCGTGTCCGGTGCTGCCGTGTCGGATGCGAGCGCGCTGTCGTCCATGCTGGTGCCATCGCTGACGAAGATTTACGACAAGGGATTCGCCACCGCCATCGTCGCCGCGGCAGCCAATCTCGGGCCCATCATCCCGCCTTCCGGTGCGATGATCGTCTACGCCTTCATGGCCGGCTCGTCTGTGTCGGTCGGCGGCATGTTCATGGCCGGCGTGGTGCCGGGCCTGCTGATCACCTTCGGTTTCATCGCGCTGTGCTCGTGGATCGCCACGCGTCGCGGCTGGGCCGCCACCGGTGAGCCGTTCCGGCTGGCCACCGTGCTGGCCGAGTTGCGCCGCTCGCTGATTGTGCTGGCCATGCCGGTGCTGGTGATCGGTGGCATCGTCGGCGGCGCCTTCACGGCCACCGAGGGCTCGGCCATCGCGGTGGTTTACTCCATGGCGCTGGGTTTCTTTGTCACCCGCACGCTCAAGCTGGCCGACCTGCCCGGCATCGTGGTGCGTGCGGCCATCACCTCGGCCATGGTCGGCGCGCTGATCGCCTTTGCGTCCATCATCACCTACCTGATGACGGTGGATCTGTTGCCGCAGCAGCTCTCGGAGCTGCTCCGCGGCTTCACTACCAGCCCGCTGGCATTCCTGGTCCTGGTCGCGGTACTGCTGTTTGTTGTCGGCATGTTCCTGGAGTCGAACGCGGCCTACATCATGCTGGTGCCGCTGCTGCATCCGATCGCGCTGCAGTACGGCATCGACCCGCTGCACTTTGGCTTCCTGTTCGTCCTCAACCTTGTGATCGGCATGCTCACGCCCCCGGTCGGAGTGGTGCTGTTTGTCGTTTGCGGCATCACCGGCGTGCGCATGCGCGAGCTGGTCAGCAACCTCTGGCCCTTCATCGTGCTGATGTATGCCGTGCTCGTGCTGTGCATGCTCGTGCCTTCCTTTGTCACTGCGCTGCCGCACGCGCTCGGCTACTGAATTCATTCCCCGCGACCTGTCGCAATTTCATCAACTTTCAACCACTGGAGCTCACCATGTCATACCGTTCCCGTTTCACGATTCTTGCCGCCGTGGCCGCACTTGCCACAACACTTTGCCTGCCGGGTCATGCCCAGGAAAAGCTCAAGTTCAAGGTCATCGGCCAACCGTTGGCGACCGGCCTGATCCAGAAAAACAAGGAGCAACCGTTCTTCGAAAACTTCGCAGCCAAAACCGGCCTGCCCATTGATGCCGACTACAAGCCCATGGACACGCTAGGCATCAAGGACACCGAGCAACTGCGCGTGATGAAGGCCGGCCTGTTCGACATCGTGTCGCTGCGGGTGTCGCAGAACTCGCGTGACGAGCCCACCATTCTCGGCCTGGACCTGGTCGGCGCCAGTCCTGACTACGCCACCGGCCGCAAGGTGGCCAAGGCGTACTTCGACACCGCCGATCAGCGCCTGCAAAAGCAGTTCAACGTCAAGCTGCTCGGCGTCTGGCCGTTCGGCCCGCAAATCCTGTTCTGCGCCAAACCGATCGCCAAGCTGTCCGATGTGAAGGGACTGAAGGTCCGCGTCTACGACCAGAATCTGGCCAAGTTCATCGAGATGGTGGGTGGCACGCCGGTGCCGGTGTCGTTCGCCGACACGCACCAGTCGCTGTCGCTGGGCGTCGTGGATTGCGCGATCACTGGCCCGAGCTCGGCCAACTCGGCAGGCTGGCCCGAGGTGACCACACACCAGTTGCCGCTGGGCTTCCAGATGGCCCTCAATGGGTATGCCATTTCAATGAAAGCCTGGAACCAGCTCAAGCCCGACCAGCAGGTCAAGCTCAAGGCGGCCTTCGACGGCCTGACCGATGACATCTGGAAATATTCGGAAGAGTTGTTCCTGGACGCTTTGAACTGCAACGCCGGTAAGGACCCTTGCACCAACGGCAAGAAGTTCAAGCTCGTCAATGTGGCTGTGACGCCGGCCGACGGCGAACTGGTACGCGGTGCCGTCAGCAAGGTTAGCCTGCCGGTCTGGGCCGAAGTCTGTGACAAATCCAACCCGGGCTGCTCGCAACAGTGGCGTGCCCAGGTCGCACCGGTGCTGGGGCTGAAATGAGCAATGCCACTACCATCAACCGGGGCCGGCCAACGGCGGCCCCCATCCAAAAGAGACTCGACATGAAGGACCATATTGAGAACGTGCTGGCCACGGTGTTCGGCGGCATCTTCCTGCTGCTGGCGTGCGTGGTGGCGGTCGAAACCGTCTCGCGCAAGGTGTTCAACGTGTCGTTGCAAGGCGCCGACGAGCTGGGTGGTTATGCGCTGGCCGTGGGCTCCACCATCGCGTTCAGTCTGGCACTGATGGGGCGCAATCACATCCGGGTGGATGTATTTCATGAGCGGTTTCCGCGCGCCATGCAGGCTTTCCTGAACTGGTTTTCCATCGTGACGTTGGCTTCCTTCGGGGTCTTCGTGGCTTGGGTTGCAACCAAGGTCATCACCGATACCCTGCAGTACGGCAGCACCGCGCAGACGCCTTGGGCCACGCCGCTGATCTGGCCGCAGGCCGTCTGGTATGCCGGGCTGGTGATCTTCGCTCTGGTGGCCATCGGTTATTCGCTGCGTGCCAGCTGGCTGCTGCTGAACCGGCAAGTCGAAACGCTGAACCATGACTTCCATCCCAAGAGCGCCAAGGAGGAGCTGAAGGAAGAGCTCGATGACCTCGCCCAGCGCCAGTCCGCAGAACAAGGAGCTCAAGCATGAGCATAGGATTATTTGGACTCGCCTTCGTGGCGATGCTTGGCATGATGCTGGTCGGCATACCGATCGCCGTGTCCATGGCAGCTGTGGGCATCATCGGCGGTATCGCCGCTTATGGCGCGCCTTTTATGGACTCGATAGCGCCCGTGGTCTGGGGCGTGCACAACGAGAGCCTGTTGACCTCGATTCCGCTGTTCATCCTGCTGGGGGAGTTGCTGCTGCGCTCGGGCATTGCTGACCGCATGTACATCGCCCTGTCGGCCTGGCTCGGACGGCTGCCTGGTGGCTTGCTGCACACCAACATCGGCAGTTGCGCGTTGTTTGCTGCGACCTCCGGTTCGTCGGTGGCTACAGCGGCCACTGTGGGTACCGTCGCACTGCCATCCCTGCAAAAACGTGGCTACCCCATGCGCGCTTCGCTCGGCTCGCTGGCGGCCGGCGGCACGCTGGGCATCCTGATCCCGCCCAGCGTCAACATGATCGTCTACGGCTCGCTGACCAACAACTCGATCGGCAAGCTCTTCATTGCCGGCATCATCCCTGGCCTGTTGCTGACGGGCTGCTTCATGCTGTACATCGCCGTGTCGTCGCTGATGAGTGGCAACGCCATGCGCGAGGCCAAGGTGCCGATGGCCGACAAGCTGCGCTCGCTGGTGCATCTGGTGCCGCCCATGGTCGTGTTCGGTATCGTGATGGGCAGCCTGTACTTCGGCATCGCCACCACCACGGAAAGCGCGGCACTGGGCGTGATCGCGGCGCTGGGCTTTGTCGTGCACTCAGGGAAGATGAGCCGCGAACTGCTGCGCACCTGCTTCATCTCCACGGCGCGCGTCAGCGGCATGATCCTGCTGATCATGACGGCAGCCTTCATCCTCAACCTGACCATCAGCCTGACCGGCGTGGCCGAGACGATGACCAAGTGGGTGGCGGGCCTGGGCCTGTCGGCAACCGGTCTGATCCTGGCGCTGATCGTGTTCTACCTGATTCTCGGCATGTTCATGGATGTGCTGTCGATGCAGGTGGCGACCATCCCGATCACCTACCCGATCGCCACGGCGCTGGGCGTGGATCCGATCTGGTTCGGCATCTTCATCGTGCTGATGTGCGAGCTGGGCCTGATCACGCCACCGGTGGGCATGAACCTGTTCGTGGTGCATGGCATACGGCCCGACAAGGGCGGCATAGAGGACGCGATCTGGGGGGCGCTGCCTTACGCGGCCATCATGATCCTGTTCACCTTGCTGATCATGTTGGTGCCGCAGATCGTCACCTGGCTGCCCGCCCACATGTGAGGACTGAACGCGAATGATCGACAACGACTTGTGGCGCCTGGGCGCCGTAGAGCTGGGTCAGCGCTTTCGCGAGCGCTCCCTCACGCCACTGGCGGTGGCCCAGGCCTGCCTGGCGCGACTGGAAGCGGTGAACCCGCGACTGAACGCGGTCATCGCACGGCGTGACGCCCTCCTCCTGGAGGAGGCCAAGGCCTCCACGGAGCGCCATGCACGCGGACAGCCGCTGTCGGTGCTTGACGGCATTCCGCTCACCGTGAAGGACAGCCTCTACCTGGCCGACCTGCCGACCACCTGCGGCACGGCGGCGCTGCGCGAGCACCGGCCCGGCCACGACGAGCTGGCCGCCGCGCGGGCCCGCGCCGGTGGCGCCCTGATCATCGGCAAGACCAATGTGCCCGAGTTCGCCAACGACGGCTACACGGCCAACCCGCTGTTCGGCGTCACCGGCAACCCCTGGGCTCCGGAGCTCTCGCCCGGCGGCTCCAGCGGCGGTGCGGTGGCCGCCGTGGCCGCCGGCATCGCGCCGCTGGCGATCGCGCAGGACGGCGGCGGCTCGATCCGCCGCCCGGCCTCGCACACCGGGCTGGTCGGCCTCAAGCCTTCGCTCAGTGCCTGGCCGCGCGAGCACGCGCTGCCCGGCCTGCTGCTGGACTTTGACTGCATCGGCCCGGTGGCGCGCACAGTGGCCGACGCGCGCTTGCTGTTCGAGGCCCTGCGCGGCCCCTCGCCGGTGGACCGATCCTCGATGGCGGCGGCCTGGGCAGCGGCGCAGCCGCGGCCTGCGGGCCCGCTGCGCGTGCTCTACGTCGAGCGGTTGAACGCGAACCCGCTGGACCCGCAGATCGCCGCCAGTTGCCTTCAGGCCATGCAGCAGCTCGCCGCGCTGGGCCACCGCGTCGAGACTGGCGAATTGCCGCTGGACGTGAGGTTCATGACCGAGGCCTGGCCGCAAATCGGCCAGGTGGGCCTGGCCGCGATGTTCGATCAGCATCCCGACTGGGAAGCCCAGGCCAGTCCCAAATACCGCGAGGCGGCCGAGGCTGGCCGACGCGTCTCGGGCGCGCGGGTCTGGCAGATCATGGAAGCGGTGCGGCGCTTGCGCCGCGAAAGCGCCGCGCTGTTCGAGCGCATCGACGTGGTGGTCATGCCCGCTGCCGCCGCGCTGCCCTGGCCGGCTCACGAGGCCTATCCGTCCGTCATTGACGGCCAGCCTGTCGGCCCGCGCGGCCATGCAGCCTACACCGGTTGGGTCAATGCCGCGGGCCTGCCGGGCCTGGCCGTGCCCTGCGAGCCCTCACGCGAGGGCCTGCCCATCGGCATGCAAATGATCGGTGCCTTTGGCGCCGACGATCAACTGCTCGATCTCGGCGCCAGCTACGAGGCGGCGCATCCGTGGAGCGGGCGCTGGCCTGCCCTGTAAAACAACTACTTAATTACTGCTTAACTTTTTCGATACATCCAAGGAGACAAAAAATGCAAAGACGTCATTTCATCCAGGCCACCGGCGCAGGTGCCGCTGCGCTGGCCCTGCCCGCGCTGCGGGCGCAAAGCTGGCCCACGGGGCCCATCCGCATCGTCGTCGGCTTTCCGCCCGGCGGCGGGGCCGATGCGCTGGCCCGCGTGGTGGGGCTGAAGCTGGGCGCCCTGTGGAACCAGCCCGTCGTCATCGAAAACAAGGCCGGCGCGTCCGGCACCCTGGCCGCCGAATACGTGGCCCAGCAGGCGAGCGACGGCACCACCTTGCTGCTGACCACCATCAACAGCCATGCCCTGGCACCCGCCGTGCTGCCAAAGATGCGTTACCACCCGGAGCGTGACTTCGTGCCGGTGGCGTTGCTGGGCCTGACGCCCAACCTGCTGATTGCCGGGGCCAACCAGCCTGCAAAAAACGTGAAGGACCTGGTGGCCTTGTGCAAAGCCAAACCGGGCGTGGTCACTTTCGGCTCGGCCGGGCCCGGCACCGCCCAGCACTTCGCGCTGGAGCTGTTCAAGCTGCGCGCCAAGGTCGACGCGCTCCATGTGCCCTACAAAGGTAGCGGCCCGCTGCTGACCGACCTGGTCGGTGGGCAGATCCAGTACAGCTTTGAAACGATGACGGCGGCAACGCCCCACGTCAAGAGCGGGCGCGCCATTGCGGTGGCGCAAACCCGCAGCAAGCGCGTGAAAGCCTATCCCGATGTGCCCACGATGCAGGAGCAGGGTTTTGCCGGCTTCGAAACCTTCAACTGGTATGGCCTTTCGGGCCCGGGCAAGCTGCCGGCACCCATCGCGGCGCGCATGAACAAGGACATCAACACCGTGCTGGCGATGGCCGACGTGCAGGAGAAGTTCGATGCCTTTGGCGTCGAGGACGGAGGCGGTTCACCCGAGAAGTTTGCCGAACTGGTGCGCAGTGAAATCGTTAAATGGGCCAAAGTGGCCCAGGAGGCCAATGTCCGGGTCGACGGCTGACCCGTCCGCCGCTGTGCCGCTCTGCCGCAGGGCGGGGCGGCGGCGTTGAAACCCTTGCGAAGGCGTCCTGCCTTCGCGGCGATTCGCGTCTCACGCCGGGCGCGAATCCCTGTCCCCGGCTTGCGGTAACAGGGAGAGGTCTAGAGCTGCACCGACGCCTCACCCACGCCGTCGAAGCGCGCGTGTACCAGTTCACCGGGCGCGGCGGGCAATATGCCGCACCACGTTCCGGTGGTCACCACCGTGCCGGCCGGCACCGTCTGCCCATCACGGCTCGCATGCCGCAGCCATGCCGGCAAGACCCAGGCCGGGTCCTGCATGGAGTGCGTGCCGCGTCGCTCGACCACCGGCCGTGCGCCAATCCGGATGGTGCAGGACTGCGCGTCCCAGTCACGCGGCGCAAAAGGCACCCATTGGCCCAGCACCAGGGCGCTGTGCGACTGCAGGTCCGCCAGTTTTAGCAGGGCCGGTGCGTCCAGGGCCTGGCGCCAGCGCGAATCGACCAGCTCAATCGACACGGCCATCGCATCCACTAGCGTGACCGCTTGCGGATGGGTCAGGCCGGCGGCATCGGCCGGGGTCACGTCACGGCCGATGCGCAGCGCAATTTCAACCTCGACCAGGCAGATGTTGAAGGGCCATGCGCCCGCCTGCGCAGGGCTGGGCCACACGCCTTCAGGCGGCAGCGGCGCGTGCGTGAGTATTGCGTCGCGGGACGGGCCGCCTGATTTCCAGCAACGGGGGAAGGGCGCAGCCGGCCCCTGCATGGCCTGGGCCACCAGGGCTTGTACTGCATAGGCATCGTCGGCAGTGGTCAGGTGATCGGCGAGCGCTTGCGCGTCAGCGGGTTGGTGGTTGCGGCGTGCCTGCAGGATGGCTTCGGCCACTGCGGCCTGGTTGGGTGTTGTCATGGGATTTTCCTGTTGAGTCGTTGGCTTGAATAAGCTTGAACAAGCCTGGATGGGTCGGGATGGGCCTGGATATTGTCGTCTTGCCGGCGCCTGCGGCAAGCGCATGGAAAGCTATAACAGTTTTGACATGGATGATGCGAAACGCGAAACGCGAAACGCGAAACGCGAAACGCGAAACGCGAAACGCCGGCGCGGCGCTCGTAGTGCGTGAGCAGGCAGGCCCGCTCACGCGTACGCATGCGCACGCAAGGACGTTCGAGTGCGGCGACGTTCAGGCCGGGTTGCTGAACAGGGCGACCAGGTCCACCTCGGGTGTCGTGGTGTCACGCCGCAGCTTGACTTCAGCGCCGTGCAGGTGATGGCTCATCAGGCGGCAGGCATGCTCGCTGTCGCCGCCTTCCAGGGCGTCGAGGATTTCGAGGTGCTCGTCGAAGGAGCAGACATTGCTGCCCGGCGAGTCGTACAGCGCAATCATCAGCGTGGTGCGCGCAATCAGGCTGCGCAAAATATCTTCAAGCTCGGTGTTGCCCAGCAGGCGGGCGACCTGCAGGTGGTATTCGCCGGACAGGCGAACCCAATTGGACCATTCGCCGGCCAGGTAGGCGGCGCGCTCCTCCGCCACCAGGCTGCGTATGGCCGCCAGTGTTTTCGGCGTCGCTTTCTGGCTCAGCGAGCGAATGATGCCGCTCTCTATCAGTTGCCGGGCCTCAAAGACCTGGTGCATTTCCTGCGGCCCCGGCTGGGCAATGGTGGCGCCCCGGTTGTGCTGCAACTCGATGACTTTTTCACCGGCCAGCCGCACAAATACCCGGCGCAGCAGGGAGCGGTTGACGCCAAAAGCCTCGCACAGCCGGGTTTCGACCAGCCGGGTGCCAGGGGGCAGGCGATGGGCCAGCACGGCCTCGACGATGGCGTGGCGGACCCGGTTTTCCTCGGCCAGCTCGGTTTGGGACGCATCGCTGGCGGTTTCCGGCCGGGCCAGTGAGGGCTTGTTTTTAGGGGGGCGGGACATGGTTCTTCTAGGTAGTTCAGGGCTGAATGGTGCCACATTTTTTATTTTATTGTCACCGTTTAAAAAAAGATTGTGACAATCAAAGAATTTAATGTCACAATAAATTCATGAAAATTAAAATTCCAACGGGTTTTACTGAAATTTCATTAGCAAACTGACCAAAAGTTATTGTGACAATCTTGAAAAATATGCGGATTCAGCTCATCAACCCGAACACGACGGATGACATGACGGCCAAGATGGCGGTGGCGGCCCGTCAGGTCGCTTCTGCCGGCACGCACATCCTGGCGGTGCAGTCGCTCACCGGGCCTGCCTCGATTGAAAGCGCCAGTGATGAAGCGCTGGCGCTGCCGGGGCTGCTGGCCCAGATCCAGGCCGGCGAGGCCATGGGCGTGGATGCCCACGTGATTGCCTGTTTCGGCGACCCCGGCCTGCGCGCCGCGCGTGAAATGGCCAGGGCGCCGGTGATCGGCATTGCGGAAGCGGCCATGCAGGTGGCCTGTCTCGTGTCGGCGTCGTTCAGCATCGTCACCACGCTGGCGCGCACCGTGCCAACGGCGGAGCGCCTGTTGCTGGACTACGGCATGGTCAGCCGTTGCCGGCGGGTGCGGGCCACCGGCATTGCGGTGCTGGAGCTGGAGGCGCAGACCAGCCAGGCGCTGAAACAAAAAATCAGGGCCGAATGCGAGCGTGCCCTGGCCGAGGATGGTGTCGGTGCGATTGTGCTGGGCTGCGCCGGCATGGCCGACCTGTGTGCCGAACTGACGGGCCAGCTGGGCGTTCCCGTCATTGATGGCGTCACCTCGGCCGTGAAGCTGGCCGAAGCGCTGGTGGGCCTGGGCATGCGCACCAGCAAGCAGGGTGACTACGCGCCGCCGCAGGTCAAGTCGTACACCGGTCCCATGGCGCAGTTTGCGCCGGCCGCCTGATTCATTTTTGCGTTCCCATTTTCATTTCCATTTTTCATTTCCGTTCCCCGGGCAATCCCCAAACCTCAACCCCCATCCTTAAAGGATATCTCCATGAAGATCTCGACATCATTCAAACGCGGTGCGATTGGCCTGGCGCTCGGTCTTGCGATGACGGCAGCAGGCGCCAACACCTTCACCTGGTCTTCCAATCTGGACGCCCTGTCCATGGATCCCCACTCCACCAATAACAGCGTCACCAACGCATTCGTCAGCAACATCTACGAGTCGCTGGTCCGCTTCAACGACAAGCTGCAGATCGAGCCGGCGCTCGCCACCTCCTGGAAGGTCGTCAGTCCCACGGTCTGGCGTTTCACCCTGCGCCAGGGGGTGAAGTTTCACAACGGTGAAAGCTTCGACGCCGACGATGTGGTGTTTTCATGGCAGCGCGTCAACACGCCGGGCTCGCTGGTCAAGGGCAACCTCAGCGACCTGAAAGAGGTGCGCAAGGTGGATGCCTTCACCGTTGACGTGGAGACCAACAGCCCACTGCCGACCCTCACCAACGAGCTGGTCCAGCTGCTGGTCATGGACAAAGGCTGGTCCGAGCAAAACCGCGCCACCGAAGCCAGCGACCTGGGGCGGCAGAAGGAAAACTTCGCCAACCGCAATGCCAACGGCACCGGCCCCTTCAAGCTGATTTCGCGCGAGGTCGACACGCGCACGGTGCTGGCGGTCAATCCCGGCTGGTGGGACAAGCCCAAGCACAACCTGACCCAGGTCATGTTCACGCCCATCAAGTCGGATGCCACCCGCACCTCGTCGCTGATCAGCGGCGGCATCGACGCGGCCATCAATGTGCCGCTGCAGGATGTGCAGCGCCTGAGGTCGGTGCCGACGCTGGAGGTCGTGCAGGGCCCCGAGCTGCGCACCATCTTCATGGGCATGGACCAGAGCCGCGACGAGCTGCTGTACAGCGACGTGAAAGGCAAAAATCCGTTCAAGGACGTGCGCGTGCGCAAGGCGGTTTACCAGGCCATCGATGTGGACGCGCTCAAGCGCTCGGTCATGCGGGGTGCTTCCTGGCCCGCGGGGAATCTGCTGTCGCCTTCCCTCAATGGCTCGCCGGTGGCACTGAACAAGCGCCTCCTGCCGTACAACCCGGAGGCCGCCAAGGCCCTGCTGGCCGAGGCCGGCTACCCCAGCGGCTTCACCGTGGGCATGCAGTGCCCCAACGACCGCTATGTGTACGACGAAGCGCTTTGCCTGGCGATGTCCTCGATGCTGGCCAAGGTGGGCATCAAGACCAACCTGATGATCGAGCCCACCGCCAAATGGAGCGTGCGCCTGAACTCCAATGATGTGTCGTTCTACATGGTGGGGCACGCCGGCCTGCCCATGGCCGATGTGTACGGCTTGCTGAAGGACGTGGTCGCCACCCGCACCGGCAAGGAAGGCTCGCTCAATGCCGGTAAATACTCCAATCCGAAGTTCGACGCCTACATGCCGCAGATCGCCAGCGAAATCGATCCTGCCAAGCGGGCGCGGCTGATCGAGGAAGCGGTGACCATCGAGCGTGCCGATGTCTCCCACATTCCGCTGCACCAGCAGCCGGTGACTTGGGCGTCGCGCAAGGGCATCGCTATGGCGCAGGCGCCCGACAACCAGCTTCGCCTGTGGCTGGTCAACGTCGCCCCGAGATAAGGCGAGCGGACATGCAACCGGGTGCACGGTGGATGACTGACAAGCCATCGGCACCTATTTGGGAGACAAACTGATGTTGCGCTTTCTTCTGGGCCGGCTGGCCAACGGTGCCATCGTGATGGTGCTGGTGTCCATGCTGTCGTTTGCACTGTTTAACTTCATTGGCGATCCGGTCAGCAATCTGGTCGGTGAAAATGCCACGGTCAACGAGCGTGAGGCCATGCGCCAATCGCTGGGGCTCGACCAACCGCTGCCGCTGCAGTACCTGAAGTTTGTCGGGCGCGCCGTGCAGGGCGAGTTCGGCGTGTCCTACCGCAATATCGAGCCGGTATCGCGGGTGATTGCCAGCCGGCTGCCCGCCACACTGGAGCTCAGCCTGATAGCCGCCATCCTGGCGCTGGGCGTCGGCATTCCCATGGGCGTGTATGCGGGTCTGCATCCGCGCTCGCTGCTGACCCGCAGCCTGCAGGTCATTTCACTGGTCGGCATTTCGGTGCCGTCATTTGTGACCGGCATCATGCTGATCCTGCTGTTCTCCATCTCCCTGAACTGGCTGCCGTCCTTTGGCCGTGGCGAGACGGTGATGCTGGGCGTCTGGAGCACCGGCTTTCTGACGGTGACGGGCTGGAAGTCCCTGCTTATGCCCGCCGTGACACTGGCGCTGTTCCAGCTGACGCTCTTCATGCGCCTGACCCGCACGCAAATGATGGAGGTGCTGCGCAGCGAGTACATCAAGTTCGCACGGGCGCGGGGCTTGCGGGAGCGCTCCATCAATTACCGCCACGCGCTGCGCAACACCCTGATTCCCATCATCACGGTGGCCGGCCTGCAGCTGGGCTCGATGATTGCCTTTTCCATCATCACCGAAACGGTCTTCCAGTGGCCGGGCCTCGGGCTGCTGATCATCCAGGCCATCAATTTTGGCGATGTACCGGTGATTGCCGCCTACCTGCTGCTGATCGCGCTGCTGTTCGTGCTGATCAACATGGTGGTGGACCTTCTGTATTTCGCGGTGGACCCGCGCCTGCGCGCACAGCGCTGAGGAGCACGACATGAATTCCATGATGCTGACCCTGCGCCGCTGGCGCCAATCCGATCTCGCCTGGAGCCTGGGCCGTTCGCCCGAAGCCTGGCTGTCCGCCCTGGTGCTGCTGGCCTACATCGGCATGGCGCTGCTGGCGCCTTTGCTGGCGCCGCAAAACCCCTTTGACCTGACGACGCTGGACCTGATGGACGCGCGCCTGCCGCCGGCCTGGAGCGAAGGTGGCCAGCTGAGATACCTGCTGGGTACCGACGGCCAGGGACGCGACATGGTGTCGGTGATGCTGTATGGCCTGCGCATGTCGCTGCTGGTCGGTATTGCGTCCACGCTGCTCTCGCTGGTGGTCGGCGTGACGCTGGGGCTGATCGCCGGCTATGCCGGCGGCCGGCTGGACAACGTCATCATGCGTGCGGCCGACGTCCAGCTGAGCTTTCCGGCCATCCTGGTGGCGCTGCTGATTGACGGCCTGTCGCGCACCGTGCTGCCGCGCGCCGTGCACGAGCAGCTGTCGCTGCTGATTGTGGTGGTGGCGATTGCGCTGGCCAACTGGGTGCAGTACGCCCGGACGGTGCGCAGCGTCACCATGATCGAAAAAGACAAGGACTACGTCAACGCGGTGCGGCTGATCGGCATGGGCCGGGCGCGCATTCTGTTTCGCCACGTGCTGCCCAACATCTTGAGCCCGGTGCTGGTCATCGCCACGCTGTCCATCGGACTGGCGGTGCTGACCGAGGCCACCCTGAGCTTTCTGGGGCTGGGTGTGCCGGCCACGTCGCCGTCGCTGGGCACCCTGATCCGGCTGGGCAATGAGGTGCTGTTTTCCGGGGAGTGGTGGATCACGGTGTTGCCGGGGCTGCTGCTCATTGGCCTGGTGCTCAGTGTCAACCTGTTTGGCGACTGGTTGCGCGACGCGCTCAATCCACGGTTGAAATAATCATCATGACCACTTCCAACATTGCGTCACCCGCTGCGCCCCTGCTGTCGGTGCGCCACCTGCGCGTGCAGATTCCTACCCGCCACGGCCCCCTGACGGCGCTCGACGACGTGAGTTTCGACATTGCGCGCGGCGAGATCCTCGGCTTTGTCGGTGAATCCGGCGCCGGCAAATCCATCACCGGCATGGCCGTGCTGGGCCTGCTCGATCCGCCCGCCCATGTCACCGCCGGCGAGATCATCTTTGACGGCCAGCCCATTCACGGCTTGCCCGCCGCCCAGATGCGCAGGCTGCGCGGCCGCCGCATCGGCGCGATCTTCCAGGACCCGCTGCTCAGCCTCAACCCCTTGCTGACGGTGGGCGACCAGCTCACGGAAACCATGCGGACCCACCTGCCCATGAGCCGCGATGAAGCCCGCGAGCGGGCCATCGAGTGGCTGCGCCAGGTCGGCATTCCCTCGCCGGCCGAACGCGTGGACGCCTACCCGCACCAGTTCTCGGGCGGCATGCGCCAGCGCATCGTGATCGCGCTGGCCCTGTGTGCCGAACCCGATCTGGTGATTGCCGACGAACCGACGACGGCGCTCGATGTCTCGGTGCAGGCGCAGGTGCTGGAACTGCTGCGCACGCAGTGCCGTGAGCGCGGCACCGCCGTGCTGCTGGTGACGCACGACATGGGCGTGATTTCCGAAAACGCCGATCGCGTGGCCGTCATGTACGCCGGCCACATTGCCGAGACCGGCCCGGTGGACCAGATCGTCAACCAGCCGCGCCACCCCTACACGCGCGGGCTGATGGGCTCGATCCCGCCGGTCGACCATGACACCCTTTGGCTGCAGCAGATCGACGGCGCGATGCCCCGGCTGTCCGCCCGGCCCACCGGCTGCCCCTTTCACCCGCGCTGCAAACATGCGACCGAGCAGTGCGTCACTACGCGGCCCATGCCGCACCCGGAAGGCGTGGCGCTGGTGGCCTGCTGGCATCCGCAGCTAGGCATGGCCGCCGCAGGCGTCGCAGGAGTGGCAGCATGAACATGCCTTACTTGAGTGTCAAAAACCTGTCGCGCGAATTCAAGGCGCAGGGCCGTACGGTGCGCGCCGTGGACAACGTGAGCTTTGAGATTCCCGTGGGCTCCACCTTCAGCCTGGTGGGGGAGTCGGGCTGCGGCAAGACCACGCTGGCCCGTGTGATTGCCGGGCTGGACAAACCCAGTGCGGGCTCCATGCAGTTCAGCGCGCCGGTGGACGGCCGCGTGCACCGCACCCAGATGATTTTCCAGGACCCCTATGCCTCGCTGAACCCGCGCTGGCGTATCGGGGATGCGATCGCCGAGCCCATCACCTTCCAGAATCTGCGCCTGCGCGCGGATGTGAAGCAGCGTGTGGAAGACCTGCTGGCCCGCGTGGGCCTGTCGGCGGCCGATACCGCCAAGTTCCCGCACGAATTTTCAGGCGGCCAGCGCCAGCGTGTGTCGATCGCCCGCGCGCTGGCTGGCGAGCCCAGCTTCCTGGTGTGCGACGAGCCCACCTCCGCGCTGGATGTGTCGGTGCAGGCGCAAATCCTGAACCTGCTCAAGCGCCTGGAAAAAGAGGAGGGCCTGACCAGCCTGTTCATCAGCCACAACCTGGCCGTGGTGCGTTTTGTCTCGTCCATGATCGGCGTCATGTACCTGGGCCGCCTGGTCGAGGTGGCGCCGACGGCCGAGCTGTTCTCGGCGCCCCGCCATCCGTACACGCAGCTCTTGCTGGCCGCCATTCCGCGCATCGGCCAGGGTCGCCGTCCGGTGAGTCTTCCGGCCGGCGAGCTGCCCAGCCCGCTGGCGCCGCCGCCAGGCTGCACCTTTCATCCGCGTTGCCCGGCGGCCATGGACATCTGCCGCCGCGAAGCGCCGGCGCTGCGCACGCTGGACAACGGTGTCTCGGTCGCCTGCCATGCCGTCGGCAGCGGTGGCCAGCCCGTGCGCTTCATGCCGGGCGCGGCGCATCCCACTGCTCCTGATTCTGCCGCTTCATCCTTTTCACTCGCCTGAGTTGCCCATGACTGAAAACACAGACCACGTAGACCGCATAGACCACGTAGATCTTCTGATAGAGCACGGCACAGTCATCAGCATGGACGCGCAACGCCGCGTCATCGAGGACGGCGCCGTGGCGGTCAGGGCCGACCGCATTGTGGCCGTCGGCACGTCCGCGGAACTGCGCGCCCGCTTCACGGCCACCAAAACCATCAACGCCTACCGCAAGGCGGTGTTGCCCGGCCTGATCGACAGCCATGCCCATGCCGGCCACGGCATGCTGCGGACCATGGGGGCGGGGGACCCCGGCGCCTGGATGGACGCCTGCGCCGTGATCTACACCACGGCATCGGATGAGCAGTTCTGGCGCGCCGAGTCGGCCATGACCTCGCTGGAGCGCCTGAAGGCTGGCGTGACGACGGGGGTGTCGCTGTTTGGCGGCGGCGACTCCATCATGCGGGTGGACGACCCCAAGTACGCGAGGGTGCATTGCGATGCGGTGGCGCGCGCCGGCACCCGCTCGGTGGTGGCGGTGGGCCCTTCGCGTCCTGCAGGGCCCACGCGCTATGTGGACTGGGCGACCGAGCCACCGACCTCGCGCGATGTCGATGCCGCGACGGTGCTGGAGGTCTGCAACCAGATCATTGACGAGAACCACGGCCGGGCCGACGGCCGCCTGAGCATCGCCATAACGCTGGCGGTGTTTGCGCCCATGCATGAGCCGGACCACGTGCTGCTGCGCGATGAGTTCCACCGCCAGGCGAGGGATTACTTCGGCCTCGCGAAGGCGCGCGGCCTGACCTTCACGCAGGATGGCCACCGCACCGGCACGCTGGCCCTGGCGCACCGCGAGCTGGGCCTGCTGGGCCCGACTTCCTTCATGTCGCACAGCATTGACCTGAACGAGGAGGACATCGCCGTGACCCGCGAGACGGACACCCGCATCGTGCACAACCCGAGCGCCATCATGTCGATTCGCGGCCGCTGCCCGGTGCCCGAGCTGATCGATGCCGGCGTCACGGTGGCGATCGGTTCGGACGGTGCCGCGCCGGACCGCGGCTACGACATGTTCCGCCACATGTCCCAGTGCATGCACTACCACCGCCGGCATTTCCGCGACGCGGGCGTGCTGCCCCATGGCAAGGTGCTGGAAATGGTGACGATTGACGCGGCCCGGGCACTGGGCATGGAGCATGAGATTGGGTCGCTGGAGGCCGGCAAGAAAGCCGACATCATCCTGGTGGACCTGTTCAAGCCCCACATGCTGCCGCTGAACATGCCGGTCTACCGCGTCACCTGCTTTGCCAACGCCGCCGATGTGAGCACCACCATCGTCAACGGCCGCCTCCTGATGGAAGACCGCCAGGTGCAGACCGTCAACGAAAGCGAGATACTGGAAGAGGTGAATGAAGCCGCCGAGCGCATGCTCGACCGCAGCGGCCTGCGGCACCTGACGCAGGCCCCGGCGCGGCTGTGGGGTGTCAGCCATTATTGAACGCAGCAGCAGCGCAGCGGGGGCTGCTACCGCCAGCGTTGCCAGCCATGACCTGTGAAGGACTATCCATGCAAAATCTGATGATACGGGGCGGCCGGCCCTGGGGTTCCCAGACCGCGGACATCGCCGTACGGGATGGCCGCATTGCCGCCATCGGCGCCGATCTTCCCGCCGCGCCGGGGGACGAAATTGTGGACGCCCGCGGCTGCCTGGTCATACCGGGCCTGGTGGACGCGCATGCCCATATCGACAAGACCCTCTGGGGTACGCCCTGGCATCCGCACCAGGCGGGTCCCACCCTGATGGACAAGATCCAGAACGAGCGGCAGGTGCTGGACTCGCTGGGCCTGGCGCCCGAAGTCCAGAGCGCCCGGCTGCTCAGGCGCCTGATCGCTTGCGGGACCACCCATGTGCGCACCCACGTCGATGTGGGCCCCGACGTCGGGCTGGCGCACCTGCATGGCGTGCAGGCGATGCGCGACAGGCATCGCGACTGGATCGATATTGACTTTGTGGCGTTCCCGCAGACGGGCGTGATGATCCGGCCGGGCACGCTCGAGCTGCTGGAGCAGGCCGTGCGTGATGGCGCGGAGGTGATCGGCGGACTCGATCCCGTGGGTGTCGACCGCGACCCCAAGGGCCAGCTGGACGGGATCTTCGCCATTGCCGGCCGGCACGGTTGTGGGGTCGACATTCACCTGCATGACCGCGGCGACCTGGGCGCGGTGACCATCGAAATGATTGCCGAGCGCACCCGCAGCCTGGGCCTGGCCGGCAAGGTGGCGATCAGCCACGCGTTCTGCCTGGGCGGGGTCGAGCCTGCGCGCCTGGAGTCCCTCATCGCGCTGCTGCTGGACAACGACATCGCGATCATGACCCACGCACCGTCGGGCCCGACACCCTTCCCGCCGATACGCCTGCTGCACGAGCGCGGGGTGCGGCTGTTCACCGGGTCGGATGGCATTCGCGATACCTGGAGTCCACTGAACAACGGCGACATGCTGGAGCGCGCCTACCTGCTGGCCTACCGCAGCGGCTTCCGTGACGATGCCGGTATTGAAATCGCCCTGCGCATGGCGACTTACGGCGGCGCACAGGTGATGGGCGTCGAACACTATGGCCTGGCGGTGGGCTCGGCTGCCGACCTGGTGCTGGTCGAAGCCGAAACCGCCGCCGAGGCCGTCGCCTTTCATCCGGCGCGCCGGCTGGTGCTCAAGCGCGGCCGCGTGGTCGCCCGTGATGGGCGGTCCCTGCTGCCTGAAGTTGCGTGAACTTGCATGAACCTGCATGAGGCGACAACCTGCGTTCCACCCATATGCCCTGAAATTTCCTGAAAGGTTTTCCGTGTCCGATCTTTTTACTTCCAGACGCCGTGCCCTGTGCCACGTCCTGACCCGCGCCAGCGCGCTGGCAATCCTGGCCGTCATTCCGGCCCTGAGCGGCCTGTCCCACGCGCAGGAATGGCCCGGCAAGCGGCCCATCACCCTGGTGGTGGGGTTCCCCGCTGGGGGCAGCGCCGACATGATTGCGCGCACCATCGCCGAGCCGCTGGGCAAGCGCCTGGGCACACCGGTCGTGATTGAGAACGTCAGCGGTGCGGGCGGCACCATCGCCGGCCAGAAGGTGGTGAATGCCGCACCCGACGGCTACACCCTGTTCATGGCCTCGGGCAGCGAAGTGTCGATTGCCCGGCTGTTCAATCCGGCGGTCAAATACAACGGGGAAACCGACTTCACCCATATCGGGCTGATTGGCGATGTGCCCCTGGTGCTGGTGGCCAGCCCCAAATCCGGGCTCAGGAGCGCGCCGGAAGCGCTGCTCAAGGCCCAGCGGGAGCCGGGTGCGCTGAGCTATGCCTCCTCCGGCGTGGGTACCGTGCTGCATGTGGCCGGCGAGCTGCTGAACCAGAAGGCGGGAACCAAAATTACCCATGTGCCTTACCGCGGCGCGGCGCAAATGGCCGTCGACGTGGCGGGCGGCAACATCGAACTGGCTTTTTTCATGACACCCACGGCCTTGCCCCACATCGAGGCCGGCAAGATGGTGGCGCTGGGCGTCACGACCCCGGGCCGCTCCCGGGCTGCGCCGCAAATCCCGTCGCTGTCGGAAACCCCGGCGCTCAAGGGCTTTGACATCAGCCTGTGGAACGGCCTGTTCGGTCCGGCCAAAATGCCGCCGGCCATCACCGCCCGCCTGAACCGCGAGCTGAACGAGGTCTTGCGCGAGCCGGCGGTCTGGCAAAAACTGCAGAAGGCCGGCGTCGAAACCCAGGGCGGCACGCCCCAGGCGTTGACGCAGCGTATCCGCGACGAGGTCAAGCGAGTCCAGAGCATTGCGCCTGCCGCGATGAAGACCGGCGGTTAAGGGTGAAGCCGGGGAGTGGGAAGTGGAAAGTGGAAAGTGGGGGCGCCGGCCGCTTGACTGATCAGGCGGTCACGCTCCTGGTGCCGCACACCAGGGCGTCTTCCGCGTTACCCGCGATGGCCCGCTCGTTTTTTGCCTGCGCCACTTCCATGTCGCGCGGCAGCACCACGCCGTTTTTCACGGCCAGCACTTCAGCCATCACACTGACGGCAATTTCCGGCGGGGTTTTGCTGCCGATGTAAATGCCGATGGGGCCGCGCAGCCGGGCCAGCGTGGCTTCGGTCTGGCCGAAGTGCTCGATCATGCGCTGGTGCCGTGCTTCGTTGTTGCGCCGTGAACCGATGGCGCCAACATAAAACGCATCGGTGCCCAAAGCCTCGAGCAACGCCAGGTCATCAAGCTTGGGGTCGTGCGTGAGCGCGATCACGCAGCTGCGCCGGTCCGGCTTGAAGGCGAGGACCACATCGTCCGGCATGTCGCTGAGCACCTTGGCGCCCGCTACCGACCACGCGCTGCGGTATTCTTCGCGCGGATCGCAGACGGTGACGGCAAAGCCGCTGAACAGGGCCATGGTGGCGAGGTATTCGGTCAGCTGGCCGGCGCCAATCAGCAGCATGCGGTATTCGGGGCCGAAGGTGTTGACGAGTTCCGTGGCCGAGACGCTGAGCGCTGCAGGTGCTGTGGCCTGCGCCAGCGTCACCGCGCCATTGCTCAGGCGCACGCTGCGCTGCATCAGCTGCCCGGTTTCCAGCCCTTCGACCAGCTGGGCCAGCTGGCTGGCGTCGGGGTCGTACTCCAGCACCAGCTCCAGCGTGCCGCCGCAGGGCAGGCCAAAACGGTGGGCCTCGTCGGCGGTGATGCCGTATTTGACAAAAGCGGGCGGACCCGACGGGATCTGCTGGCTGCCAGCACCAGCACCAGCGCCGTCGGGCTGAGCGGCCGCCGACGCATAGGCGCGTGTGTACTGGTAAATCAGGTCGTCTTCAATGCAGCCGCCGGAGACCGAGCCGACCACCGAGCCGTCTTCACACAGCGCCATGATGGAGCCCACCGGCCGCGGCGACGAGCCCCAGGTGCGCACCACCGTGGCCAGCAAGGCGCGTTTGCCCGCCGTTCGCCAGTCGCGCAGCGTGCGCAACACCATGACATCGAGGTTTTCCATACTTCACCCTTTTTTCAGCCTGCTTCGGGTCACCGGCGCGGCGAGCCCGTACTACTCCGTCAGAACGCATAGACGGCGTTCACGCCGACCAGCCAGTTGCGACCCGGCGCCGGCTCGAAGAAGCGCCCGTTGCCCTCATTGACGATCACCGAGCCGGCGTATTGGCGGTCAGTCAGATTGTCAACCCGGATGAATTCCCTGACTGACCAGCGGTCCAATTTCTGCGTCAGCGACACCCGCAGGTTCACCGTGCTGGCGCGGGGCGCCGTGTCGGTGTTCCTGTCATCCACATAGATCTTGCCGACATGGCGCCATTCCAGTGCGGTTTCCAGGCCCCAGGGGCTGTGCTGCCAGGCCAGCTCAGCGAAAAGGCTGGCGTGCGGAATACCGGGAATGCGGTTGCCACTGGCCACCAGGGTGTTGGGCGTGGTGCAGGGCGCGGCGACACAAGTCAAAAAGCCGTTGCCGTACCGGGCATCCAGGTAAGTGGCGGCCAGGTAGGTGGACCAGCCCTTGCCCCAGCGCCCGGACAGCGCGGCCTCAATGCCGTCGCGCTGTGTGGTTCCCGCGTTCTGGAATGTGCTGCGGCCACCGGCGTTACTCAACACCACGATCTCGTTGGCCGTGCGGGCCCGGAAATAGGCGGCGTTCAGGCGCCACTGCGGCATGAATTCGGTTTTGGCGCCGATTTCCCATTGCCGGCTGGTCGCGCTCTGCAAGGCCAAATTCGGGCCTGTTCCGCCACTGGCACGGTAGGCCAGCTCGTTGAGCGTCGGCGTTTCAAAGCCCCGCCCCGCTGTGGCATACAGGTTGGTGGCATCGGTCACGTGGTACACGACGCCCAGCACGGGTGTGCTGGCCTGGTAGCTGACCGAGCCGCTGTCGTCGCCATTGCCGGGCACGATGTATTTGTCCCGAAAGTCAAACGACACCCGTGAGTGGCGCAAGCCCGCTGAGACGCTCCAGCGTTCAGCAGCCACCCACTGGGCCTGCACATATTGGTCAAAGCTGCGCACGGTGTTGGCCTCGTCGCGCCGCAGCGCGCCCAGCACGCCGAGCGTGCTCCCCACAAAGTTCTGAAAGCCACGCCGCGCCTCCCTGGCCTGGTCGGTGGACAGGCCCGCCGTCAGCGTCAGGGGCTTGCCCAGCAGGCGGGTCTTGTTGATCCAGCGGGCATCCAGGCCGTGGTAGCGGCGGCGCAAGTCGATCACCCCTCCTGGATGCGTTGCCGGTGCCTGGGTGCCCACGGGAATCGCCTGAAACTGCTGCGTCTCGCGCTCGCCGGTGTAGGCAGTGAGCTGCAGCGACTGGCCCGCGCTCAGGCGATGCTCCAGCACGGCACCGCCCTGCAGTTGATCGACCGACTTGCGGGTGTTGAAGGTGTAGGCATTGGGCGTGGCCTGGCGCGGGTTGGCCTGCATTTCTTCGCGCGTCAGCCCGAGCGGGTCCTGGACATCGGGCATTTTCATGCTGTTCAAAACGAAGGTCAGGCGGGTATCGTCGTGGACGGTGGCCTTCACCTTACCGTTAAAACCCGTGCGACTTGCCGCACTGTGGTCGCGGTAGCCGTCGGTGCTGAAGCGCGCGGCACTCAGGTTGTATTGCACCGCGCCCTGGCTGCCGCTCAATTTGGCGCCGGTGCGCTGCTCGCCATCACTGCCCCAGGCGCTGGAGATGTCGGCCACCGTTTGCGGCCCGCCGTCGGCGGTAAAAATGCTGATGACACCGCCGGAGGAGTTACCGTAAAGCGCCGAGTACGGACCGCGTAAAACCTCGATGCGCGATGCGGAAGCCAGGTCGAAGTGCGACACCTGACCCTGCCCGTCTGGGCCGCTGGCCGGGATGCCGTCGGCGTAGAGCCGCAGGCCGCGCACGCCAAAAGTCGAGCGCGCGCCAAACCCCCGCGAAGAGATCTGGATGTCTTGCGCATAGTTCTGGCGGTTCTGCGCCACCAGGCCGGGAACGCGCACCATCGTTTCGGACAGGTTGACCTGCAACTGCCCGTTCTGAATCGTGGTGGCGTCGATGACGTCGACCGAGGCGGGGCTATCGAACGCCGACTGCTCGACGCCGCGCGTCACGGTCACCACCACCGGACGCAGGGTGCGCACGGCCGGTTCCGGAGCGGCGGCCTGGCTCCACGCTTGCGCGGGCAGCCCCAGCATAGCCAGCCAGGCCAATGCCTGGCTGTTGGCCTGAAGCCGGTGCCGCCCGAACGGCTGGCCGCTCACGATGGATGGGCTCTTCACATCGTCTTTCAGCAGCGCTTGTGCCAACAGCCGCGTCCATCACATCGGGTTTTCAGGAGGAGTTTCACACTGCGCCTGCGCCCCTAATACATCAACAAGAACACGACCAGGGCCCCCACCACGGCACCGCCGACCCAGAGCCACACCGGCACGCCCGCAGGGTGCGCCCGACTCACCGGCTCGGCATCCACATCGCCCATCACCATCTTGGCCGCATAACTTTCAGGGTGCTGGCGTTGCATTTCTTCGTCAAAACGCTTGAAGAAGTCTTCCGCCATTGATTTGGCCGCGCCGTCGATGAGCCGCTGTCCGAGCTGCGCAATCTTGCCGCCTACGGTGGCGTTGACCGTGTACGACAGCTCGCAACCATCGGCGTCCGGCGTCAGCGCGACCGCAGCGCTCCCCTTGCCAAAACCGGCCGGGCCGCCTTGTCCTTCAAACGACAGCCGGTAGCTGGCCGGCGGGGTGATGTCGCTCAGCGTGATCTTGCCGGAGAATTTGGCCGATACCGGGCCGATCTTCAGCGCCATGCCGATGGCGTACTGGTTCTCGCCGGAGGCTTCCACCTTGTCGCAACCCGGTATGCAGGTTTTGAGCACGGCCGGGTCGTTCAGCGCATCCCACGCTTGTTGCTGGGTCACGGCCAGTTGACGGCTTCCTTGCATGTCCATGGGGAGATTCTTTCAGGTTTTTTTGGTTTTTCAGGTTTTCATCAGGGCGGCCAGGCTGGTCGCCAATTCTTCGAGCTTGCTCAGATTGTGTACTGCCAGCATGCCATGCGCATGGGCATGCAGCACGGCCGCGCCGCGGGCCAGCGGCGCGTAGCCTTCAAAGCGCAGCAAGGGGTTGAGCCAGAGCAGGCGGCGGCTGCGCCGGCGCAGCCAGGCGAGCTCTTTCGCCAGATCGGCCGGCTCGCCGGTGTCCAGCCCGTCGGTGATGACCAGCACCATGGTGCGCCGGCCCACCAGTCGGCGCGCATGCCGTTCGCGCAGGCTGGCCAGCGACGCGCCCAGTTGCGTGCCGCCGGCAAAGTCTTCGATCGCCAGACTGGCATGCGCCAGCATCTCGTCGGTATCGGCCTGGCGAAACGCCGGGGTCAAATCGGTCAGGTGCATGCCGAAGGCAAATACGTCGCGGTGCGGATGGCGGCGCGTGGCCGCGTGCAAAAAGGCCAGCAGCAAACGCGCATAACGCTCCATCGAGCCCGACACATCGACCAGCACCAGCAAGGGTAGGGCCTGCTCGCGCCGCTGCAGCCGCGGCAGGTGCATGAGTTCGCCGCCCGTGCGCGCGGCCTGGTGCATCACGCCCGGCCAGTGAATGCGTGCGCCCGATGCGGCGGGGCGGCTGCGGCGCGAGGCAAACATGGGCAAGGGCAATTTGATGTCGCGCGCCAGCCGCTCGACCAGGCGGTACTCGGTGGCGGACAGGGCGTTGAAGTCGGCATGCTGCAGGCGCTCAATGTCGCTGGCGGTCATGGCCGCATCGAACTCCACCTTCTGGTCTTCGGCGCGGGGCTGGGCCTGCTGGCCAAAGGTCCTTTGCGGCGACAGCGCCTCGCGCACGCGGGGCCGGCGCTTGCTCGCTTCGGCCTTGCCTTCGGCACTGGGAAGCAATTGCGCCAGCAGCTTGTTGGCGACTTTCGGATCCTGGAAGTACACATCGAACAGCTCGCGAAACACCAGACGGTCCTGCTCGCGGCTGACCATGACCGCTTCAAAGGCGGCACTGAGGTCTTCCCTGTCGGCAACACCGACCGCCAGCGCGGCCTCCTTGGCCAGTGCAATGCGCTGGCTGTCAATTTTCACGCCGGCCCGGCGCAACGCCCGGCCAAAGCCGGCGATGTTGTCGGCCAGCTTGCCGGCCCTGGCGTCGCCTAGCAGCACGGGGGAGCCCTCACCCTAACCCTCTCCCAGAGGGAGAGGGAATGAAGAACTGGCCGGCTCCCTTGCCAGCGTGCGGAAGGTCGTGGGGTGAACCAGCGGAAGAGGGAATGAAGAACTGACTTGCTCCCTCTCCCTCTGGGAGAGGGCTGGGGTGAGGGCTCGCCCCCGAATACCTGATCTGTCCTGAGTTGTCGAAGGACGGCGAGTGCGCATCATCCCGCCACCTCCTCCGGCTTGAGCAACTCAACTGCCATCCCATGCGTCAGCGCCGCCACGTCTTCACGCTGCTTGAACAGGATGCCTGCCGTATCGGCCACCACTTCGGGGTCAACCACCAGTGTGTCGAGCGCGACCAGCGCCCTGGCCCACTCCACGCTCTCGGCAATGCCCGGCGCACGCTGGAAGGCATTGCCAAACGGCGAGCGGCGCAGCCGGTCGACAAAGCCGGCGACCTGCGCCGACAGCTGCTCACTGGCCTCGGGTACCTGGGCCCGCACAATCGCGAGTTCGCGTTCGCGGTCCGGGTAGTCGAGCCAGTGGTACAGGCAGCGCCGCTTGACGGCGTCGTGGAGTTCGCGCGTGCGGTTGCTGGTGAGGATGGTGACGGGCGTCACCTCGGCGCGCACCGTGCCGATCTCCGGAATGCTGACCTGGTACTCGCCCAGGTATTCCAGCAAAAAGGCTTCGAAGGGTTCATCGGCCCGGTCCACTTCGTCGATCAGCAGCACCGCGCCCGGCGGGGGCGTTTGCAGCGCCTGCAGCAGCGGGCGCCGGATCAGGTAGCGGTCCTGGTAGACCTCGCGCTCCACATCGGCGGCGTTGCCGTGGCCTTCCACGGCCCGCATGTGCAGCAACTGGGCCGCATAGTTCCATTCGTACAGGGCTTCGCGCTGCTCCAGCCCGTCGTAGCACTGCAGGCGTATCAGTTGCCGCTGCAGCGCCACGGCCAGCGCCTTGGCCAGCTCGGTCTTGCCGACGCCGGGCTCGCCTTCCAGCAGCAGCGGACGCTGCAGCCTGAGGGCCAGAAAGACCGCTGTCGCCAGCCGGCGGTCGGCAAAGTAGCCGGCGCCCTGCAGCGCCTGCATCAGCGCATCAATGCTTGGGAATGGTGTCATCGAAATCGGCCTGCCGGTTTTCTTCCGTTCGCGTTGAGCTTGTCGAAACGCTCTCTATTCTCTATACCAATCAGCATCTGGGGAAAGGCTTCGCACTTCGACAAGCTCAGTACAAGCCAAGCTCAGCCCGAACGGATTTAAACGGATTGTGCAGAAATTCCCCGCCTTGCTTGCTTGGTTTTTTGGTTAGCCCAGCGCCTTCGCCACACCACGCTGCGCCTGCACGCTGATCAGGTTGGCGCGGTACGCCGCTGTGGCGTGGATGTCGCTGTTGAGGTCTGTCGCGTCAATCTTGACGGCCGCGGCCGCTTCGGGCGTAAAGCTTTTGCTCAAGGCATCTTCCAGGCCGGCATGGCGGAACACGCCGTTGGCTGCCCCGGTGATGGCCACGCGCACACCGGCATCAAACTGCGCAATGAACACGCCGACCAGCGCAAAGCGCGAGGCCGGCTGCTTGAACTTCATGTAGGCCGCACGTTTGGGGATGGGAAAACTGATCGCCGTGATCAGCTCGCCCTCGTTGAGCGCGGTCGCGAACATGCCGAGGAAGAAATCGTCGGCGGCAATCTTGCGCGCCGTCGTGTGAATGGTTGCGCCCAGCGCCAGCACCGCGCTGGGGTAGCAGGCGGCCGGATCGTTGTTGGCCACCGAGCCGCCGAGCGTGCCCATCGCACGCACCTGGCGGTCACCGATGTGGGCTGCCATGTCCGCCAGCGCGGGCAAGGCCGCTTTCAGCTCGGCGTTGTCGGCGACATCGGCGTGGCGCGTCATCGCACCGATCACAAAAGCATTGCCGTCGCGCTTGATGCCGGCAAGTTCCTTGATGCCGCTCAGGTCGGCCAGTTGCTCCGGGCTGGACAGGCGCATCTTCATCGACGCGAGCAGGGTCTGGCCACCGGCCAGCGGCTTGGCGCCGGCAGCGGCGAGCTTCGCGGCGTCAGCCAGGGTGGCGGGGCGCTCCAGGGTGAATGCATACATGGTGGTTGCTCCTTGGAAGGGGTCAGTGTTTGGCGGCCTGGATAGCTTCCCAGACACGGCCGGGCGATGCGGGCATGTCGAAGTCGGTCACGCCCAGCGGCTTGAGCGCATCGAGCACGGCGTTGATCACCGCCGGCGGTGACCCGATGGCGCCCGCCTCGCCACAGCCCTTGGCGCCGAGCGGGTTGTGGCTGCACGGCGTGCACAGCGTGGCCAGGGTGAAGTTGGGCATGTCGTCGGCACGCGGCATCGCGTAGTCCATCAGGGAGCCGGTCAGCAGCTGGCCGGATTCCTGGTCGTACACGCAGTTTTCCATCAGCGCCTGGCCAATGCCCTGCACCAGCCCCCCTTGCACCTGGCCTTCGACAATCATCGGGTTGATGATGTTGCCGAAGTCGTCCACCGCGGTGAAACGGTCCACCCGCACTTCGCCGGTGGCGGGGTCGACCTCGACCTCGCAGATGTAGGTGCCGGCCGGGAAGGTGAAGTTGGTCGGGTCGTAGAACGCCGTCTCGTTGAGGCCGGGCTCCAGCTTGTCGAGCGGGTAGTTGTGCGGCACATAGGCCGTCAGCGCCACCTGGCCGAAGGTCACCTTCTTGTCGGTGCCCTTGATGGTGAACTCCCCGTTGGCGAACTCCACATCGGCGTCGCTGGCTTCCATCAGGTGGGCGGCGATTTTCTTGGCCTTGGCCTCGATCTTGTCCAGCGCCTTCATGATGGCCGTGCCGCCAACCGCCAGCGAGCGCGAGCCGTAGGTGCCCATGCCGAAAGGCACACGCCCGGTGTCGCCATGCACCACGTCCACCTGTTCGACCGAAATGCCCAGACGGGCGGCCACCACCTGGGAGAACGTGGTTTCATGGCCTTGGCCGTGGCTGTGCGAGCCGGTGAACACGGTCACGCTGCCGGTGGGGTGAACCCGCACCTCGCCGCACTCGAACAGGCCGGCGCGGGCACCGAGGGCGCCGGCGATGTTGCTGGGCGCCAGGCCGCAAGCTTCGATGTAGCTCGAGTAGCCCATGCCGCGTAGTTTGCCCTTCGCTTCGGTTGCGGTTCTGCGCTGGGCAAAACCGGCCACGTCGGCCAGCTCGTTGGCGCGTTCCAGCAAGGCGCGGAAGTCGCCCACGTCGTATTGCAGCGCCACCGGCGTCTGGTAGGGGAACTGCGTCACCATGTTGCGCCGGCGAATTTCATCCTGCGCCAGGCCCAGTTCCCAGCCGGCGCGCGTGACCAGCCGCTCCAGCAGATAGGTCGCTTCGGGCCGGCCGGCGCCGCGGTAGGCGTCCACCGGTGTCGTGTTGGTGAACCAGGCATCGACCTCGACATAAATCTGCGGCGTGGTGTACTGGCCGGCCAGCAGCGTGGCATACAAAATGGTCGGGATGGCCGGCGCAAAGGTCGACAGGTAGGCGCCCATGTTGGCGTCGGTGTGCACGCGCAGCGCGAGGAATTTGCCGTCCTTGTCGAGCGCCATTTCGGCATGGCTGGAATGGTCCCGGCCATGGGCGTCGCTGACAAAGGCTTCGCTGCGGTCGGCCGTCCACTTGATGTTGCGGTTGAGCTTTTTCGAGGCCCAGGTCAGGCACACATCTTCGGCGTAGAGGTAAATCTTGGAGCCGAAGCCGCCGCCGACATCGGGTGCAATGACGCGCACCTTGTGCTCCGGCAGGCCCATCACAAACGCGGTGAGCAGCAGGCGCTCCACGTGCGGGTTCTGGTTGGCCACGTACAGCGTGTATTCATCGGTCGCCCGGCTGTAGGAGCCAATCACGGCGCGCGGCTCCATCGCGTTGGGCACCAGGCGGTTGTTGATCAGGTCGAGTCTGGTCACATGCGCCGCCCCGGCAAAAGCCGCGTCAACCTGCGCCTTGTCGCCTATCGCCCATTTGTAGCAGTGGTTGTCGGGTGCGGCCTCGTGCAGCGCCGTGGCTTTCGCGGCATCCGTGACCTTGACCACGGCGCTCAGCACGTCGTAGTCCACCTCGACCAGCTCGGCGGCATTTTTGGCCTGCTCCAGCGTTTCGGCCACCACCATGGCGACATGGTCGCCGACATAACGCACCTTGCCCTGCGCCAGGATGGGGTGCGGCGGCTCCTTCATCGGGGTGCCGTCGATGCTGGTAATCAGCCAGCCGCAGGGCAGGCCGTTGATCTTGTCGGCCGCGACGTCCTCGCCGACAAACACGCCCAGCACGCCCGGCGCGGCCTTGGCCTGCGCCGTACTGATGCTCCTGATCCGGGCATGCGCATGCGGGGAGCGCACAAACACTGCATAGCTCTGGTTGGCCAGCGTGATGTCATCGGTGTACTGGCCGCCACCCGTGAGAAAGCGGTAGTCTTCCTTGCGGCGAACGGACGTGCCAATCGTCGGCAGGTTGATGAAGTCGGATGCACCCATGTTGTGTACTCCCTGGGAAAGATGGCTAACTTGGTGTGGCGCTGGCCCGCGCAGGTGGGGCGTTTCAACGTGTCAAAAATTCCGGCGGCGTGAACGGGACACCTCGCCGCGTCAGGTCTTCAGGCCGTCATCGCCACCGCGCCTTGCTGCACGGCCTTGACGATGTTCTGGTAGCCGGTGCAGCGGCAGATATTGCCTTCCAGCAGCTCGCGGATTTCGGCTTCCGTGGCCTGGGGGTGGTGCGTGCACAGGTCCACGGCGTTCATCACCATGCCGGTGGTGCAAAAACCGCATTGCAGGCCGTGGCACTCCTTGAAGGCGGCCTGCATCGGATGCATCGTGCCATCTGCCTTGGCCAGGCCTTCGATGGTGGTGATCTCGGCGCCAGCCGCCTGGGCCGCCAGGATGTTGCAGGACTTGACGGCCCGCCCGTTCATGATGACGGTGCAGGCGCCGCATTGGGCGGTGTCGCAGCCCACATGGGTTCCGGTGAGCTTGAGATGTTCCCGCAACACCTGCACCAACAGGGTGTTGGGCGGGGCCTCAATGCTGGACGATTTCCCGTTGACTGTGAGTTGAACTTGCATGGGCGAGTCTCCTGTTGGCTTGGGGCTGAGGGCTCATTGTTGGATCACTGACGACGGACATCCCTAGGTTAAACCCTAGCATGCGTGCCAGGTCCTGGTGAAATTCTCAAATTGGAACAATACGTGTCAGGCTGCAAGGCGAGGCCATGTTTTCGGGATTTCCGGGGGCAGAACGGAACCCCCGTCCGAGCCGCAGGCCAATGCCGCTGGACCTGCCGTGGAGTGGCAGCGGGCGATGGCCTGGAAGCGGCCTGAAATCAATCGCCGGCTGCGGCCATCCGTGAGGGGCCGCAGCCGGTTTTATCACCCCAATTTCATCATTCAGCCGTGGTGGCGAAGTGAAATGCGAGCGGGTTCAAAACAGGTTCAAATCCGGTTCAAATCCGGTTCAGTCAGCGTACACGCCCGCCTTCTTGATCACCGGGCTCCATTTGTTGATCTCGGCTTCCAGGTGGCTCTTCAGGGCGGCCGGGGTCATCTTGTCCTCGGGCACGATGTCCGAGCTCAGGTCGGCCAGGCGCTGCTTGACCGCGGGGTCCCGCATGGCGGCGCGCAGTGCGGCGTTGATCTTGTCGAGCACCGGTGCCGGCGTGCCCTTGGGTGCATACATGCCATGCCACACCTTGACCTCAAAGCCCTTGAGGCCCTGCTCGTCCAGCGTGGGCACATTCGGCAGCGCCGACAGGCGCTTGAGCGAGGTCACGCCGAAGACCTTGACGCGGCCGTCCTTGATCATCGGCACGGTTTGCGTCGTCTGGTCGCACAGCAGGTCCACCTGGCCGCCCAGCAGGTCGTTGATGGCAGGGCCGGTGCCCTTGTAGGGAATGGTGTTGAGGTCCACGCCGATCTGGCTCATGAACAACAGGCCGCACAGGTGCGACACGGCGCCCAGGCCGGCATTGGCCAGCGAGACCTTTTCCTTGTTGGTCTTCACGTAGGCCAGCAGCTCATTGAGGTTGTTGGCGGGAAAGTCCTTGCGCGCCAGCAGCGTCATCGGCACATCCGCCACCTGGCCGATGTACTCGAAGTCTTTCAGCGGATCGAAGCTGAGCTTTTTGTACAGCGCCGGCGCGGTGGCCATGCCCATGTGGTGGATAAAGAGGGTGTAGCCATTGGGGGTGGCGCGCGCCACCCTGGTGGCCGCAATCGTGCCGCCGGCGCCGACCGTGTTTTCAACGATCACCGTCTGGCCCAGGGACTTGCCCATGGGAATGGCGATCATGCGGGCCAGCACGTCGGTCGGGCCACCGGCCGCGAACGGCACCACCAGGGTGACGGGTTTGTCGGGGAAGGCCTGGCTGAAGGCCAGCGCGTGGACGGACAGCGCCAGCGCTGCCGTACAAGCCGCCAGCACGGTTTTGACGGTGTTGAGTTTGATCATGGTGTGTCTTCCTTGCTGTAAATGCTGTAAATGGTTGCTGCCGGGCCGGCTGGCGGGAGCGGGGGCGCTGCCACCCTGTGATCTCATCTTGGGCGCTGAGGTCAGGCAGCGCAATCGGAGAAACCCCTTGCCTGATCCTTTGCTTGAGACGGCCCGCCGGTTCACCGGTTCATGCGGCTCATGGATTCCCGGGTGCCTGCGCCAGCAGCTGCCGGGCCCGCCGCACTACCGGGGCGTCGACCATCCGGCCATCCAGCACGAACACCCCGCCGCGCTCGCTGTCGTTGCCTTCAATGACGCGGCGCGCCCAGTCCAGTTCGGCCGCGCTGGGCGCCAGCGCCGCATTGACCGGGGCCACCTGGGCAGGATGAATGCACAGCTTGGCGCCAAAGCCGCCGCGCCGGCTGCGGGCTGCGGTGGCCTGCAGCGCCGCGAGGTCGCCGATGTCGGGGGTGACGCCATCGACCGGCGCCGGCAGCCCGGCGCGGCGCGACGCCAGCACCAGGGCCAGGCGTACCGACACCAGCTCGGCCTCGTCCGGTTCGCAGGCCAGCCCCAGGTCGGCCTGAAAGTCGAGGTTGCCAAACGCCAGCCGGACGACCTGCGGGCTGTGCGCCAGCGCATCCGCGGCCGCCAGCCCGGCAGCCGACTCCACTATCGGCAGCAGGCCGCATGCCGGGCCGACCGCAGCGGCCACTTGTGCCAGGTCTGCTGCAGATTCGGCCTTGGGCACCATCACGGCGGCCAAGCCCTGCGCGGCCAGCCGGCCCACCAGTGCAAGGTCGCCGGCATGCCAGGGCGTGCTGCCGGCGTTGATGCGCACCAGCAGGCGCGCGCGTTCCGCCGCGCCCAGGCCCGCGAACACCTGCGCCAGCTGATCGCGGGCGGCTGCCTTGGCATCCGGCGGCACGGCGTCTTCCAGGTCCACAATCACCGCGCCGGCGCCGCTGGCCAGCGCCTTGGCAATGCGCTCCGGCCGGTTGGCGGGCACAAAAAGCAGGGCGTGGGCGCGCGCGACTGCGGGTGCGATAGCGGGTGCAATAGCGGGCGCGGGGGCCGGGCCGGTTGTCATGCCACACCCCCGAGCAGCGGCCCCAGTCGCGGGCTCCGCGCCATGGCCCACAGGCCATCGATGGCGGCTTGCATTTCGGCAGGCGCGGCGGCACCGCTGTAAGCCGCCAGCCGCAAGGCCTTGGCGGTGATCTCCTCGCGGCTGAGGGTATTGCCGGGGTCGCCCTTGGGGTCATCGACGCGGCCTTGCAGTACCCGGCCATCGGTCGTGGTCACCGTGACCTTGCCAATCCAGCGCTGCGGGTAGGCGCTGTCCACTTCGGCGTCCAGCACCATGGTCACGCGGTCGCGCAGGCTTTGCGTGGCGGCATCGTGGAAGTGCCGGTCGAATTCGGCCAGGCCGGCGTGGCTGAAGCGCGCCACCAGCGCCAGCACCGTGCCCATGGAGAATTTGCTCTGGTGCACGGTGGCGGGATGCGTCACCGGCCCCAGCACGTCCAGCGCGCCCTGGTGCACGTGGGTGACCACGCTGGCCAGGTCGTCGGGCTGGAGGTGGTGGGTTTGCATCACCTGCAGCAGCGCGTCGGCGGCCGGGTGTGTGTGGCGGCAGGATGCGTGGTACTTGAACGAGGTTTCGGCCGTGGCCCAGCGGGTGCCGAGACCCGCGGTGAGCCGGGCAGGATCGGCATCGCTCGACATGCCGGCCGCCATGCCCTGCGGGCCTTCGAAGATCTGCGCCGCGCCGGTGAATCCGCCCTGCGCAAGGTAGGCCGACATCAGCCCCGCCGCGGCAGCGTGCGCGGTGTGCAGCTGCTTGGAGTCGGCCGCGGTGCGCAGGAACTCCCACAACCCGGCCGACTGCGTGCCGGCCGAACCGAAGGCGTGCTGCATCTGCTGCGCCGTGAGCCCGAGCAGATGGCCCGCCGCGGCGGCCGCCGCCAGGGTGCCGGCGGTGCCGGTCGTGTGGAACACCTTGTAATGCGAGCGGCCCAGGAACTCGCCCACCCGAATCCCGACCTCGTAGCCTGCCACCGATGCCGTCAGCAGCTGCCGGCCGCTGGCGCGCCGCGCCTGGGCCACTGCCAGCGCCGCCGGGAACACCACCGTGGCGGGGTGAAACACCGAGCCATTGTGGACGTCGTCCTGCTCGGCCACGTGCGAGGCGGCCGCGTTGACCATGGCCGCCAGGTAGGGGCTGGTGCAGCCGCGGTTGATCAGCACTTCGGAGGTGCCGGCAGGCAGCGCGCTGCCGCTGCGCGTTGGCTGCGGCCCCATCTGCGCAGCAAAGCGCGCGATGGTCTCCACCGGGCGCGCGCCCTTTCCGGCAAGCGCCGAGCCGAACCAGTCGACCAGCAGGTCTTCGGCCTTGCGCACCACCGGCGCGGGAATGGCCTCGAAAGTCAGACCGGCGGCAAAAGCGGCCAGCTGGGCGGTGGGAGAACTCATCGGGTCATCCTTGTGAGTGCAATCGGCACAAGGCCAATAGGGTTAAAGGGTTAAACAGCCTGGGCCGCGTGCAGTCCGGCAATGGCGGCCTCGTCGCGGCCCAGCTCGCGCAGGATGGTGTCGGTGTGCTGGCCGACGGCCGGGATGGCGTCCATCCGGTAGTCAAAGCTGCTGTTGCGGCCCGGCGGCAGCAGCGCAGGAATGTCACCCGCCGGTGAACCCACGTTTTGCCAGCGCTCGCGCGCCTTGAGCTGCGGGTGCGCCCAGACCTCGGCCATGCTGTTCATGCGGGCATTGGCAATCTGCGCTTCGTCCAGCCGTGCCACGACCTGGGCGGTGCCGAGCTCGGCAAAGGCGGCCAGGATGATGGCCTTGAGCGCATCGCGGTTTTCGTTGCGACGGGCGTTGCTGTCAAAGCGCGGGTCGGTGGCCAGCGCGGCGTTCTGCAGCACGACCTCGCAAAACACTTTCCATTCGCGCTCGTTCTGCAGGCCCAGCATCACCGTGCCGCCGTCACCGGCCTGGAACGGGCCGTAGGGGTAGATGCTGGCATGCGAGGCGGCGGTGCGCGGCGGCGGCGGGGCGCCTTCAAAGGCGTAATACAGCGGGTAGCCCATCCATTCGGCCAGTGATTCGAGCATGGACACGTCGATGTGCGAGCCCTTGCCGGTCCCACCCCGTTTATCGCGCAGCAGCAGCGCCGCCAGCACGCTGGTGTAGGCGTACATGCCGGCGGCGATGTCGGCCATCGAGTTGCCGGCCTTGGACGGCTCCTCGGCCGTGCCGGTGATCGACAGTAGGCCGGCCTCGCTCTGGATCAACAGGTCGTAGGCTTTCTTGTCCCGGTAGGGGCCGTCTTCGCCGTAGCCCGAGATGTCGCAGACGATCAGGCCGGGATGGTCCTGGCTGAGCGCTTCATAGCCCAGCCCCATGCGCGCGGTGGCGCCGGGCGCGAGGTTTTGCACCAGCACGTCGGCCTTGGCCAGCAATGCCTTCAGCACGGCCAGCGCCGCGGGCTGCTTGAGGTCCAGCGTGAGGCTTTCCTTGGAGCGGTTGGTCCAGACAAAGTGCGAGGCCTGGCCACGCACACGCTGGTCATAGGCGCGCGCAAAGTCGCCCACGCCGGGGCGTTCGATCTTGATCACGCGGGCGCCGAGGTCGGCCAGCTGGCGGGTGCAGAACGGCGCGGCGATCGCGTGTTCGAGGGAAACGACAGTGATGCCGTCAAGCGGTCGGGGCATGGATGTCTCCGGAAATCAGAAAGAGCTTCAGAAGGAGCGGGGCAGGCCCAGCAGGTGCTCGGCCACGTAGCTCAGGATCAGGTTGGTCGAGATCGGCGCCACCTGGTACAGGCGCGTCTCGCGGAACTTGCGCTCCACGTCGTATTCGTTGGCAAAACCGAAACCGCCGTGGAACTGGATGCAGGCATTGGCCGCCTCCCAGCTCGCCTTGGCCGCCAGGTACTTGGCCATGTTCGCCTCTGCGCCGCAGGGCTGGCCGGCATCGAACAGCGCACAGGCCCTGTAGCGCATCAGGTTGGCGGCCTCGACCTCGATGTAGGCCTCGGCAATCGGGAACTGCACGCCCTGGTTCTGGCCGATCGGGCGGCCGAACACCACGCGCTCGCCCACATATTTGGTGACCCGGTCGAGAAACCAGTAGCCGTCGCCGATGCACTCGGCGGCGATCAGCGTGCGCTCGGCATTCAGTCCGTCCAGGATGTACTTGAAGCCCAGCCCTTCCTGGCCGATCAGGTTCTCTTCGGGGATTTCCAGGTTCTCGAAAAAAAGTTCGTTGGTCTCGTGGTTCACCATGTTGGGAATAGGCCGCACCGTCATGCCGGATTTCTCGGCCTGGCGCAGGTCGACCATGAAGATCGACATGCCCTCGGATTTTTTCTTGACCTCGGCCAGCGCTGTGGTGCGCGCCAGCAGGATCATCCAGTCGGAGTGCTGCACGCGCGAGATCCAGACCTTCTGGCCGTTGATCACGTAGCGGTCGCCCTTCTTGATGGCCGTGGTCTTGATCTTGGTGGTGTCGGTGCCGGTGCTGGGCTCGGTCACGCCCATCGACTGCAACCGCCATTCGCCGCTGGCGATCTTGGGCAGGTACAGCTCCTTTTGCGCCGTGGAGCCGTGGCGCAGCAGCGTGCCCATGTTGTACATCTGGCCGTGGCAGGCGCCGGAGTTGCCGCCGGAGCGGTTGATCTCTTCCATGATCACCGAGGCCTCGGCCAGGCCCAGGCCGGAGCCGCCATATTCGCCGGGGATCAGCGCGGCCAGCCAGCCGGCCTTGGTCAGCGCATCGACAAAGGCCTCGGGGTAGGCGCGCTGCTCGTCGATCTTGCGGTGGTATTCGTCCGGGAACTCGGCGCACAGTGCGCGCACGGCATCGCGGATGTCCTGGTATTGGTCGGTGGCGGTCTTGATCATGGCGGTCGTAGGGTGTTTGGTTGGAGGGCTGTTCAGGCGAGTTCGGCGGTGCCCTGCATGGTGAGCCAGCCGTCGTGGTCGGCGGCCCAGAGCTTCACGGTCTTGCCATCGGCCGAGGGCTGGCCATGCAGGCGGAACGGATGCAGGTCAAAGGTGGGCCGCACCGCCTTGAAGGAAAAGCTTTTGACAAAGGCATCCGGCACATGGCGGCGCACCAGGTCCACCAGCAGCGTCGCAATCAGCGGGCCGTGCACGATCAGGCCGGGGTAGCCCTCGACTTCGGTCACATACTTGCGGTCGTAGTGGATGCGGTGGCCGTTGAAGGTCAGCGCCGAATAGCGAAACAGCAGCACGTCGTCGGGCACGATCTCGCGCTGCCAGTCCGCGCCCTGCTCCGCCGCCACCGGGGGCGGCACCGGGTCACCGGGCTGCGGGTTGGCGCGGTAGACGATGTCGTGTTCCTCGGTCAGTGCCAGGCCTCGGGCGTTGTGCAGCTCATGCCTGACCAGCACGAACAGCAGGTCGCCGGTGCGGCCGGCCTTGTGCGTCACGGACTCGATGCGCGAGACGCGCCGGGCCGCCTCGCCCACCACCAGCGGGTTGCCCGGCTGCCAGTTGAGGCGGCCGCCGGCCCACATGCGGCGCGGCAGCGGCACCGGCGGCAGGAAGCCGCCGCGCTTCGCATGGCCGTCCGGGCCGATCTCGCTCTGGCGATGCTGCGGCAAAAAATACAGCCAGTGCCACAGCGGGGGCAGCGCCGTGCCGGGTACGGGCGGTGCATCGTCGCGGTCCAGCGTGGCCGAGAGCGCGCGGACCGGCGCGGCGGTGATGTCGTCGGCCAGGGTTTCGGTCTTGCCGACCCAGCCTTGCAGATGGGCCAGGGTGGCGGCGTCGAGGGTGCGGATGTCAGTGCTCATGATCGCTTCAGGGTGAGATTGGAGTTCAGGGTTTGGAGTTCATCGTTTAGAGCCGCGAACAAAACCCTCCTGGCGTCGTTGTGCCGCCTTGCCGTGCTACAGCACTGTCTGCGGCGGCACGCCTAGCCAGGACCGCTGCGCTGGGTTTTGTTAGCGGCTCTTAGTGTTCATCGCCCGTTCGGCAGGCGGGTCAATCGACCGAGGCGCCGGAGGACTTGACGATGCGCGCCCATTTGGCGATGTCGTCGTTGAGCAGCGCGGCGAACTGCTCCGGCGTCACCGGCCGCTCGGACGGGCCCGCCAGTTCCACGCCCTGCTGCTCCAGCTTGTCGCGCAGGTCTTTGGCGGCCAGCGCTTTGGCCATGCCGTCCTGCAGCCGGGCCAGCACGTCCGGCGGCACGCCGGCGGGGGCGAACAGGCCGATCCACAGCGTGCCGTTGTAGCCGGGCACGGTTTCGGCAATGGTCGGCACATCGGGCAGCACCGGCGAGCGGTTGGCGCCGCTGACGGCCAGCGCACGCAGCTTGCCTGCCTTGATGTGCGACAGCGCCGATGGCAGGCTGGCAAACAGCATGGGCAGTTGCCCGCCCAGCACGTCGTTCAGCGCCGGGGCCACGCCCTTGTAGGGCACATGCTGCAGGTTGATGCCGGCCATGCTGCCCAGCATTTCGCCGAGCAGGTGGTTCAGCGTGCCGTTGCCGGCCGAGGCGTACTGGTACTGGCCCGGCTTGCCCTTGGCCAGCGCGGCCAGTTCGGCGACCGACTTCGCCGGAAACGAAGGGTGCACCAGCAGCACATTGGGCACGGCGCCAATCAGGCTGACGGGTTTGAAATCGCGGACCGGATCGAAACCGGCATTCTTGTAGAGCGCCGGGTTGATGGCCTGGCTGCTGCTGATGGTCATGAGCAGGGTGTAGCCGTCTTTCGGCGCCTTGGCCGCCGCCTGGGTGCCGATGTTCCCGCCGGCGCCGGGGCGATTCTCCACGACGGCCGGGCTGTTCAGCACCTCGCCGAGCTTTTGGCTCACCAGCCGGCCCACGATGTCGTTGGTGCCGCCGGCGGCCTGGGGCACGATCATGACGATGGGGCGGTTCGGGTAGGGCGACTGGGCAAGCACCGCGGTACCGGGGATCAGCACCGCGCACAGGCTGGCGGCGAAAACCCGACGACTCAATTTCTTGCTCAGCAGAAGACGATGCATGCTTTGAACTCCATTGTGGGGTCACTGATGGTCGCTGTAGCCGTGCCTCAATGCAATCACTGATTTTCAAACCAAGGCTTCGGATTTATTGAAGGCTTGCAGCGTTTGCGCTAGCATGGTGCGATGAAATTCGACCTCACGGATCTGCGGCTGTTTGTGATGGTGGCGGACGAGGGCAGCCTGACGCGGGCGGCCCAGCGCCAGCATCTGTCACTGGCGGCGGCCAGCAGCCGCATCAAGTCGCTGGAAACCCAGGCGGGCCAGCCCCTGCTGTACCGCGAAGCCCGTGGCGTGCGCCTGACGCCGCCCGGCGAAGCGTTCTTGCACCACGCCCGGGGGGTGCTGCGCCAGGTGGACCAGTTGCGTGTCGACCTGCAGGAGTACGGGGGCGGCCTGCGCGGCCATGTGCGGGTTTTCGCCAACACCACCGCGGTGACGGATTTCCTGCCGGAAATCCTGCCCGGCTTCCTCGCGGACAACCCCCGCGTGAATGTGGACCTTCAGGAAAAACCGAACGCTGAGATCGCCAAGGGCGTGCTGGACGGCCGTGCCGACATCGGCATTGTGGCCGGCAGGGTCGATACGCTGGGGCTGCAGGCCATCCACTTCAGCACCGACCGCCTGGTGCTGGTCACGTCGCGCCAGCACCGCTTTGCCGGGCGCAAGACCATTGCCTTTGCCGAGACACTGGACGAAGACGCGGTGGGCATGCACCACGGCAGCACGCTGCAGACTTTTTTGGCCACGGTGACGGAGTCGCTGGGCAAGCCGCTCAAGCTGCGCATCCAGCTGACCAGCTTCGATGCGATGTGCCGCATGATAGGCAGCGGTGTGGGCATCGGCATCGTGCCGGAGTCGGCGGCCCGGCGCAACCGGGACACGATGAACCTGGCGCTGATCGAGCTCACCGACGAGTGGAGCGTGCGCGAGCGCTACATCCTCGTGCGCGACCAGGCCGCCTTGCCGGCCTACGCCCAGGCCTTGATCGACACCCTGTGCGCGCATTACCGCGGCTGACGCGGCTGACGCGGCCTCAGTCGGGCAGCACGGCCGTCACTTCAATCTCGACCCGCGCACGCGCCTCCACCAGCCCGGCCACCTGCACGCAGGTCATGGCCGGAAAGTTTTTGCCCATGATTTCGCGGTAGACACCGCCGAGCGCCCTGAGGCTGGCCACATACTCGTCGCGGTCCACCACGTACCAGGTCATGCGGACCATGTGCTCGGGCCCGGCGCCGCCGGCCTTCAGAACGTCTGCAATGTTTTGCAGCGTCTGGCGCGTCTGCGCGACAAAATCATCGCTTTCAAACTCCTGTTGGGCATTCCAGCCGATCTGGCCGCCGACGAACAGCAGCGCGCCGCGCGCGAGAATGCCGTTGGCGTAGCCCTTGGGCTCGGCCCAGTCGGGCGGTTGGATTTTGGTGATCATGTGGTCTCCGGGGATGTTTTCAGGTAGGGCAGCAGGGCGTTGCGCAGGGCGTCGGGAATGGGCACCGGCTTGCCGTGCGGGACTTCCGAATACACCACGACGCCATGGGCCCTGACCCGAAGGCTGCTGCCCCCGGGGGCGGACGGCTCGCCGTGAATTTCATAGTGCATGCCCACGCTGGCGTTGCCGACTTTGGTCAGCTCCAGCGTCATTGTGAGCTGGTCGCCGTGGCGGCACATGCCCAGGAATTCGGTTTTCAGGTCCACGATGGGCACGCCCGCGCCGCCGGCGATCAGGACGTGTTCGGGAAAGCCGATGTGGTTCAGAAAATCCTCCTGCACCTCATGCAGCAGGTAGAAAAACTGCGGGTAAAAAACAATTCCCGCCGGGTCGCAGTGGTGAAACCGGACCTGCTTTTGCGTCGTGAATTTCATGGTTGACGTAGTTTGAAACGTTGCAGTTTGCCGGTTTCGGTCCGCGGCAGGCTGCCCACGAATTCGATCTGGCGCGGGTACTTGAAGGGCGCCAGCGTGGCCTTGACGTGGTCCTGCAGGCTCTTGACCAGGGTCTCGCCAGCCTCGTGGCCGGGCCTTAGCACCACAAAGGCCTTGACGATCATGCCGCGCTCCTCGTCGGGCAGGCCGATCACGCCGCACTCGGCCACGGCCGGGTGCTTGAGCAGCGCGTCTTCCACCTCGGGGCCGCCCACGTTGTAGCCCGACGTGATGATCATGTCGTCGGCGCGGGCCTGGTAGAAGAAGTAGCCGTCATCGTCCTGCACAAAGGCATCGCCGGGGTAGTTCCAGCCGTCCTTGACATACTTCGCCTGGCGCGCATCGTCCAGGTATTTGCAGCCGGTCGGCCCCATGACCGCCAGCTTGCCGACGGTGCCATGCGGCACTTCCGCACCCTGGTCGTCGACCACCTTGGCGGTGTAGCCCGGCACCACCTTGCCGATGGCGCCGCGCCGCACCTCGTCGCCTGCGGACGAAATGAAAATGTGGAACATCTCGGTCGCGCCTATCCCGTCGACCATTTCAATGCCGGTGGCGTCCTTCCAGAGCTGGCGTGTGGCGTCCGGCAGGCCCTCGCCCGCACTCACGCAGATGCGCAGGCTGGGCACGCCGAGCTGCTTGGCAAACGGCGCCATCTGGCGGTAAAAGGTGGGCGCGGTGTAGCACAGGGTGGCACCGATCTGGTTCATCAGCCTGACCATGACCTCGGGTGTGTAGGCCACGCTGGGGTAGTACACCGAGGCGCCAGCCCACATCGGGAAGATCAGCATGCCGCCCAGCCCGAAGGTGAAGGCCAGCGGGGGCGATCCCATCACGATGTCGTCAGGCCTGGCCTTGAGCACATGGCGCGGCCAGGCTTCGCAGGCGGCGAGCACATCGCGGTGCGTGTGCACGGCGGCCTTGGGCTTGCCGGTGGTGCCGGACGTGAAGGCCATCATCGCAATGTCGTCGGCCGCCGTCGGGCAGGGCGTGAATTGGCCGTCTTTCTGTGCGGAAAGGACCGCTAGCGAACCGGGCTCGTTCATGAGGTTGAACGGCACGATGGTGCCGAGCAGGCCGCCCTGATCCCTGGCGGCCTGCAATTCCTGCAGCAGGCTGGCATCGCACAGTGCCAGCGATGGCCGGGCCTTGTCGATGATCTCGCCGAGCTCCTTGGCGCGCAGCAGCGGCATGGTCGCCACCGCCACCAGCCCGGCCTGCACGACACCCAGCCACGCCAGGGCCATGCCGATGGAGTTGCCGCCGCGCAGCAGCACGCGGTTGCCCGGCACGAGGTGAAAGTCTTCCGTCAGCACCTGGGCGATCCGGTTGACGCGCTCCAGTGCGTCGGCATAGCTCAGGGTGATCCGGTCCGAGCGCAGGAAGGGCTTGTCGGCATGTCCTTGCGCCCTGGCCCGGGAGAACAGCACGTCCACCAGATTGGCCTGGTCGGGAATACGCAGTTCGGGCAAGGGGTAGAGCAGTTTTGGCCACTGGTCGGGCGGTGGCAGGCGGTCGCGCACGAAGCAGTCGGTCTGCGCAGAGGACGCCTTCGAATCCGGTGCGTGTGTGGGCGTATTCATGATTGCAACACCGCCTTGCCGATGATGAGTTGCTGGACCTCGGTGGCGCCTTCGTAAATGCGTAGAGAGCGGATGTCGCGGTACAGGCTTTCCACCTTGCTGCCCACCTTCACGCCCTGGCCGCCGTGCATCTGCAGTGCCATGTCGATCACCCGCTGCGCGTTTTCGGTGGCCGTCATTTTGGCCATCGCGGCAGCCACGGTGCGGTCCCGGCGGCCTTCGGCCTCCGTGGTGGCGGTGATGGCAGTGGTGGTGGCGTTGTCCGGACGCGCGCCCGGATCGTTGTGATGGTCGCGCATCCAGGCGGCGCGGTAGGTCAGCAGCGCCGCTGCGTCCACCAGGGCCGCCATCTCGCCGAGTTTGGCCTGGGTCAACTGAAAATCCGCCAGCGTCTGCCCGAACATCTTGCGCGCCCGGGCAAACTGCACCGCCTCCGCGAGGGCGCGGCGCGCCATGCCCAGCGCGGCGCCGGCCACCGACGCCCGAAAGATGTCCAGCGTCTGCATGGCTAGCTTGAAGCCGCCGTGCAGCGTGCCCAGCTGCGCGCTGTCGGCCAGCCTGCAATGGGTGAAATTCAGTGTGGCCAGCGGGTGGGGCGAGATCACCGCGATCGCCTCGCTGCTGTCCAGGCCCTGCGTCGGGGCATCGACGATGAAGGCCGTGATGCCGCGCGTGCCTGCGCCGGGGTCGGTCTTGGCAAAGGTGACATAAAAATCAGCGATGCCGCCGTTGCTGATCCAGGTCTTGCTGCCGTTGAGGGCCCATCCGTCATCCGTGTGGGTGGCGCTCGTTTGCATGGCGCCCACGTCGGAGCCGGCCTCGGCTTCGCTCAGCGCAAAGGCGGCGATTTTTTCGCCGCGGGCTACCTGCGGCAGGTAGGCGGCTTGTTGCTCGGGTGAGCCGGCCAGCGTGATGGCGCCGCTGCCCAGCCCCTGCATGGCAAACGCGAAGTCGGCCAGCGGCGAGTGGAAGGCCAGCATCTCGCGCAAGATGACCAGGGCCCGGGAGTCGAGCTGGTCGAGTGCGCCGCCCAGCACGCCGTCTTTGCCCGCGGGCACGCAGTAGCGCAGCCACTGGTGCTCGCCCAGCAGCCGGACCCACTCCCGGCAGGCCTGGCGGTCATCACGCTCGTCGATGTGCTGGTGGGGGATCCAGTCGGCCAGCCGCCGGCCGAGGTCGCGGTGCGCGCCGTCAAAAAACGGCAGTGCCAGATGTGCTGTCGTCGGGTTCATGCTGAAAACATCCTTGTGACTGTGGACTGTGCCCGGCGTTCAATCGCCCTGGAACACCGGTTTTTGTTTGGCCGCAAAGGCTTCGTAGGCGCGCGTGAAGTCGCCGGTCTGCATGCAGATGGCCTGTGCCTGGGCTTCGGCTTCTATCGCCTGGTCCAGCGTCATGGCCCATTCCTGGTGCAGCATGGTTTTGGTCATGCCGTGCGCAAAGGTCGGGCCGCTGGCCAGTTCGTGCGCCAGCTTGTGGGCCTGGGCCAGGACCTCGCCGGGCTCATGCAGGGCATTGAAAAAGCCCCACTGCAGGCCTTCCTGGGCGTTCATGGCGCGGCCGGTGAACAGCAGCTCGGAGGCGCGGCCCTGGCCGATCAGGCGCGGCAGCAGGGCGCACGCGCCCATGTCTGCGCCCGCCAGGCCGACACGGGTGAACAGGAAGGCGGTCTTCGCCTGCGCGGTGCCCAGCCGCAGGTCGGCCGCCAGCGCCATCATGGCGCCGGCCCCGGCGCAGATACCGTCAATCGCCGCGATGACGGGCTGCGGGCACAGCCGCATCGCCTTGATCAGGTCGCCGGTCATGCGCGTGAACTCCAGCAGTTCGGGCATGGTCATTTTGGTCAGCGGGCCAATGATCTCGTGCACATCGCCGCCCGAGCAGAAATTGCCCCCTGCGCCGGTGAGCACCACGGCTTTCACATCAGTGGCGCGGTTCAGTGCATGGAACAAATCGCGCAGTTCGGCGTAGGAGTCAAACGTCAGCGGGTTTTTGCGCTCAGGGCGGTTCAGCGTCAGCGTCGCCACGCCGGCGTCGAAGGCGTAGGCAAAGTGCCGGGCCTGGTAAGTGGCCAGCGCATCGAACTGCGCGTGCATGGGGTTGGCGGGGACTATGTAGTGTTTCATGCGGTTTCCAGTTTGTTTTCGTTTTGCTGCATATGGTGGTGCTTGACCTTGCCCAGCAGCTTGTGGAGCGATTCGACTTCACGCGGCGACAGGGTTTCAAAGGCCGCCACAATCCAGGCCTCGTGCTGGCGCGCCATCTCGTCAAACAGCTTGCGCCCGCGCGGCGTCAGGCGCACGCGGTAGGCACGGCGGTCGCCTTCAACGTCCACACGTTCCACCAGCCCCTCCTGCACCAACTGGTCGGTGATGCCGGTGACGTTGCCGCCGGTCACCATCATGCGGCGCGATAGCTCGTTCATCTTCAGGCCCTCGGGGCTGCGCTCGAGCTGGGCCATCAGGTCAAACCTCGGGAGCGTGGTGTCGAATTGCTCCCGCAACTGGGTACGCACCTGTTTTTCCACCAGCTGGGTGCAGGTCAGCAGGCGCAGCCAGAGCCGCAGGGCTTCGGGGTGTTCGCTGTGGCCTCGTGCTTCCATGTCCATAGAGCCATTCCTTTTTGTTTTGCTGTTTTCCTGAGAGCCGCCTGCCTTGGTCATGACTGGGCCGCAAGCGCTTGCTGCTTTGAGATTTCACGGTAAAGCTGATCCCGGCCGCTGAGGTACTGTTTGGGCCAGTCCACGGCCTGGCTTTGCAGCTTGGCGGCTTCGTGCAGTGTCCAGGCCGGATCGGCCAGGTGCGGTCGGGCCAGCGCGCACAGGTCGGCCCGGCCGGCGGCAATGATGCTGTTGACATGGTCGACTTCGGAAATCGCACCCACCGCAATGGTCTGTATGCCGACCTCGTTGCGGATGCGGTCGGCAAACGGCGTCTGGTACATGCGGCCATACACCGGTTTGGCCTGGCGCGTGGTTTGGCCCGAGGACACGTCGATCACATCGCAGCCCGCGTCCTTGAACAACCGGGCCACCACGATCGCGTCGTCGGGCGTGTTGCCGCCAGGCGCCCAGTCGTGCGCGGAAATGCGCACGCTCATGGGCAGGTGTGCGGGCCAGACCGCGCGCATGGCGCGAAACACCTCCAGTGGGTAGCGGCAGCGGTTTTCGATGTTGCCGCCGTACTCGTCGCTGCGCAGATTGGTCAGCGGCGTGATGAAGGCCGACAACAGGTAGCCGTGCGCGCAGTGCAGTTCCAGCCAGTCGAAGCCGGCGGCGGCGGCGCGCCGGGTGGCGTCCACAAATTGCTGCTTGAGCGCTTCCATGTGCGTGTGCGTCATGGCCTGCGGCGTCTGGTTGCGCTCGCCATAGGGCACGGCGCTGGCCGACACCACCGGCCAGTTGGCATGCGGCCCCCCTGCGGGCAGCGGTTCATCCATCTCTTCCCAGCCCACCTGGGTCGAGCCCTTGGGGCCGCTGTGGCCGAGCTGCATGCCGATTTTGGCCGTGCTCTGGCCGTGCACGAAATCCACAATCCGCTTGAAGGCGGCCGTTTGCTCGTCGTTCCACAGACCGGTGCAGGCCGGAGTGATGCGGCCCTCGGGATTCGGGCTGGTCATCTCCACCATCACCATGGCGGCACCGCCGAGCGCGCGCGCGCCCAGGTGCACCAGGTGGAAGTCTTGCGGCACACCGTCAATGGCGCTGTAGGTTGCCATCGGCGAGCACACAATGCGGTTCTTGAGCTCGGTGCCGCGCACCTTGAACGGCGTCAGCATGGGCGGAATCACCGGGCCGCCCGACAGCCAGGATTCATAGCTTTCGATCCATTTTGCATCGCGCAGCCGCAGGTTCTCGTGGCTGATGCGCTGCGAGCGGGTCAGCAGCGAATAGGCGAACTGCTCGATCTCCATGCTGCTGTAGCGGTTGACGTTCTCGAACCACTCGGTGGAGTTGCGCGCCGCGTTCTGGATTTTCAGCACCTCGACGCTGCGCCGTGCCTCATAAGCCTGCAGTACCTCGTCCATGCCGTGGCCGGTGTTGAATTCCTCAGCGCTCGCGCTGAATTCATTCGCCAGATCGATCGCGTCCTCGAGCGCCAGTTTGGTGCCGCTGCCAATCGAGAAATGCGCGGTATGCGCGGCGTCGCCCATGAGCACAATGGGCACGCGCTTTCCTTCCACGGTTTCATGGTGCACCCAGCGTTCGCACACCACGCGCGGAAACCGGATCCAGATGGCCGAGCCGCGCACATGCGTGGCATTGTTCATCAGGGCATTGCCGTCCAGGTATTTGGCAAACAGGCGCTCGCAAAAGGCGATGCCGTCTTCCTGGCTCATCTGGTCCAGGCCATGGGCCTTCCAGACGGCTTCCGGGGTTTCGACGATGAAGGTCGAGGTGTTCTCGTCAAACTTGTAGGCATGCGCGGCAAACCAGCCGTGCTCGGTTTTCTCGAAGGCGAAGGTGAAGGCGTCGAAGGTCTTGCGCGTACCCAGCCAGACGAAGCGGCAGGCGCGCAACTCGACATCGGGCTGGAAGGTTTCCGCGTAGCGGTTGCGGATGCGGCTGTTCAGCCCGTCGCTGGCCACCACCAGGTCGGCCTGGTACTGCGCGGCAATCGCCTGGTCGTCCTGCACATCGGTTTCAAACACCAGCTCAACACCCAGCGCCAGGCAGCGCTCTTGCAGGATATTGAGCAGGCGCTTGCGGCCGATGCCGCAAAAACCATGGCCGCCCGAGCGCACGCTGCGGCCCTTGAAGAACACCTCGACATCGTCCCAGTGGTTGAAGGCGTCGCCAATCAGCTGCGCGCTGACCGGGTCGGCCACCCGCAGATTGCCCAGCGTCTGGTCTGACAGCACCACGCCCCAGCCGAAGGTGTCAAACGGGCGGTTGCGCTCGACCACGGTCACCTGGTGTGCCGGGTTTTGCAGCTTCATCAACAAGGCGAAATACAGACCTGCGGGGCCGCCGCCAAGACAAAGGATGTGCATGAATGTGTGCTCGCTCGATTAATCTGACCTTAATTGTTTAGGTTTAAAGTAAATTCGTCAAGCGGTTTTTCACCGGCCGGCCACGGCGCTTTTCCGGCCAGCCAAAAGCCAATTGAAGCCAAATGAGGTCAGGGCTCCCAACCTCAGGGGCGTGTCGAGGCGTTTCAGGGCGCCTGAAAGCCCGCGGCGCGGTACGTGAGCACCAGCGTGTCCCGGTAGCCGTCTTCCGCGGGGCCATCGCCCGGCAGGATGGGTGTGGTTTCGTGAATGACGCGTGCGTCGTCCAGCAGCAGGGTGGTCAGGGGTTCCTGCATGACAAAGCGTACGCCGTCCGGGCCATTCGCGTCAAACACCCGGGTTTCCCCGCCTTTGACGCCGTGGCGGGCTACCAGCAGCACCACCACAAAGTCCACGCCATCGCGGTGAGCGCCTTCCGGCGTCGGGCGTCCGACGCCGCCGGCGGTGTCGATGCGGAACTGGTGGGCCTCGATATACCACCGCGGCACCGGCCGGACCTGGGCAAACAGCTTTCCCAGGCTGGCCAGCAAATCAGTCCAGGCGGGCGCCTCGGCCACAGCTGGTTCCACCGGCTCGAACCAGCGCTCGAAGCCGCCATGCAAGGCGTTGTAGTCGGTGGGCTGCCAGTGGGCGCGGTGCGGTACCTGCGTGAGCGCGCCACCGGGCAGTTCCTGGACAAAGCAGGCATGCCGGCGCTTGCGGTAATGCCCGCCGTCCTTGAGGTGGGCGTCGGGCGGCAAGCGGTTCCAGGAGTCGGTCAGCTGGTGCCAGCCCTGCCTCCATGCGGGGCTGTCGAGGTGCAGGCTGGTGGTGAGGCCGGCCGGGTAGAGCAGGCTCAGGCCATCCTGGCGAAGGGCCTGATCCGCGGGTTTTTGAACGGTGGCGATATTGAACATGCTGGCTATTTTGCTTTACCGTGCGCCCAGATGCAGCGCAGGGGTTTGCTGGAGCCGGAAGCGGTGCGCAGAGCAGGGCCGAAAGGCGATTTCAAAAATGAGCAAAAAGAGGTGAACCCTCGCTGCAGACAGGGGTCAAAAAGCTGCTCATAATGAAGGTGCTGTTTATCAGAGGAGTCTTTCATGCTGTACAAATTCAAATCCAAAGATGCCGGCAACGTGATCATGCTGGAGCCCAATGGCCGCCGCGTTCTTGAAATCATCGGCAAGCACGCCGGGCCCAAGGGCATCATCCTGCCCGAGGAGATGCCCGCGGCGATTGAGGCGCTCAAGGCGGCCATTGCGCTGGAATATGCAGGCGATGAACAGGTCGGTACCGTGCCGGGCGATGGGCTGGGCCTGCATCAGCGCGCCCTGCCTTTCATCGACATGCTCGAGCGCAACCACAAGGCCGGCCACGAAGTGGTCTGGGGCGTGTAAAGACTGCGGAAAAGGTTGCGATAAAGGCTGCGGCCCTGCGCCGGTTCCTCCCGCCAAAAAGCCCCGGTGACGGGGCTTTTTTGCGCGCTGGACGTGCAGGCAGTGCTGCAGCGCCAGCGCTACACGAAGCTCAGCGAAACCCGGTTCGGAACTCAGTCGATTTTCGCACCGGAAGCCTTCACCACCTGGGCCCACTTCTTGTGCTCCGCGTCGATGAAGGCCGTGAACTGTTGCGGCGTGTTGCCGCCCGGAATCGCACCTTGTGCAAGCAGTTTTTCCTTGATGGCCGGCGTGTTCAGCGACTTGGCCACTTCCTGCTGGATGCGGTTGACAACGTCGGGCGGCGTTGCCGCCGGCGCCAGCAAACCAAACCACGAACTCGCGTCATAACCCTTCAGCGCGGGCCCGCCCGCCTGTTCCACCGTCGGCACATCGGGCAGGGCCGCGGAGCGCTGTGAACTGGTGACGGCCAGCGCCTTGAGCTTTCCTGATTTGATGAGCTGCATGGAGGACGGCAGGTTGTCGAACATCACATCCATGTCGCCACCCACCATGGCCAGCAGCGCCGGGCCCGAGCCGGTGTAAGGGAAGTGGGTCATGTAGGTGCCGCTCATGGTTTTGAACAGCTCGCCGGCCAGATGGATGGACGTGCCGTTGCCGCTGGAGGCCATGTTGAACTGGCCCGGTTTCGACTTGGCGACCCGGATGAAGTCGGCAACATTGCTGATGCCGGCAGCCCGCGCTTTTTCAGCGTTGACGATCATCACGTTCGGCACGCCCGCGACCAGCGTGATGGGGGCAAAGTCCTTTTGCGGGTCGAAAGCCATCTTGCTGTAGAGCGATTTGTTGATGCCGTGCGTTCCGACCGTTCCCATCAGCAGGGTGTAGCCGTCGGGCGCCGACTTGGCCACCGCATCGGCGCCGATGTTGCCACCGGCCCCGGCACGGTTCTCGACCACAAACTGCTGGCCGAAGGCTTTGGACAGTTCAGGCGCCATTGCGCGGGCCAGAATGTCCGTGGTGCCGCCAGGCGCGAAAGGCACCACGATCTTGACGGGCTTGGTCGGCCATGTGCTTTGGGCCCACACGGTAGGCGCTATAAAAACAATAGCAGATAGCGCGCAATTAACGAGGGCAAGGCGCCGGTTTTGTTTAAAGGAAAGATTCAAGACGGTCTCCGGTGGATGGGTGCACGCTGCAGCCAGCAAAGATACCGTGCCCGCACCGTTGCTTCAAGAGGGTAAATCCGGGCATGATCCGGGCATGAAAAAAGCCGCCGGAGTCGACCCGGCGGCTTGGCAATCAGGGCGATGCCTGCGTGCTCAGTCGGCAAACTTTCCGGCGGCTTCGATCACCGGCTTGATTTTGGCGATCTGGTCCGCCACGAAAGCCTTGTGGGCCGCCGGCTCGACGCGCTTGTCGGCGACGACGATGGCGCCCAGGCCTTCCTGCTTCTTGATGAAGTCAGGGTCCTTCAGCGCCAGCTTGAGCGCGGTGTTGAGCTGGGCCAGCACGGCTGGAGGTGTGCCCTTGGGCGCATACAGGCCATGCCAGATCGTCAGCTCGAAGCCCTTCAAGCCCATTTCCTGCAGCGTCGGGTAGTCCTTGAGCACCTTGTTGCCGGACAGCGGCTTGGCGGTCGTCACGGCAAACGCCTTGACGCGGCCGGCCTCGATCTGCCCCGTGGTGTTGGTGGTCTGATCGCACATCAGGTCGACCTGGCCACCCACCAGCGCGTTCATGGCAGGCGCGGTGCCACCAAATGGAATCGTCGTCATGGCCTCGCTGGCCTTGATGGCCGATTGCCACATCAGGCCGCACAGATGAGAGGCTGAACCCAGGCCGGCATGGGCAATATTGAGCTTGCCGGCGTTGGTGCGAATATAGTTTTCAAAGTCGCGGTAGTTGTTGGCCGCCAGCTGGGGTTTGCCAATCAGCGTCATTGGCACTTCGTTGACCATGCCCAGGTATTCGAAGTCTTCGAGCGGCTTGTACTGCAGCTTGCGGTACAGGCCCGGCGCCGCGGCCATGCCGATGTGGTGCAGCAGCAGCGTGTGGCCGTCGGGTGCAGCCTTGGCAACCTTGGTAGCGCCAATCGTGCCGCCGGCGCCGTTGACGTTTTCCACCACAAAATTGGCGCCACCGCCCATGGATTTGCGCATGGCTTCTGCCAGGTCGCGCGCCACCCGGTCGGTGGGGCCGCCGGCTGCAAAAGGAACCACGAAGCTGATGGGCTTGGAGCCCGGGAAGGTTTGGGCGTTGGCGAAGAGGGCTGTCGCGGCGACGGCCAAGACTAACAGGCGTTTCATGCGTGTCTCCTTGAAAATAAGCCCTTGAGTGTACGGTTGGCCCGCCGTAAATTGACGGCGGGAACTACGTAAGCAAAATCCTCTAGAGGGGCGTGCTCCCGCACGAAAAGAGTGGCGGCCTCCCCCCTCGGGCAGGCATACCCTTTCTTCATTGATAGCTGCGGGCGTCCTCAATCACCTTGCCGTCGTTCGGAAGGCTTCCAGGGGCCATCAACTGCACCGTGCCGCGCAGCTTGGTGACATCGCGTATGGCCTCGCCGATGCGCTGGTCCAGCCCCGCCTGCGCTGCGGCGCCCCCTGCGACCTCGACCTGAAGGGTCATGCTGTCATTGGCCATCTCGCCGTTGACCACCAGCCGGGCCTTGCCCACCTCGGGAAAACGCCGGGTGATGTCGGCTATCTGGCCCGGGTGCACAAACATGCCGCGCACCTTGACGGTCTGGTCCGCCCGCCCCATCCAGCCCTTGATGCGGGTGTTGGTACGCCCGGTCGGGCAGGTGCCCGGCAACACGGCCGACAGGTCGCCGGTGCCGAAGCGGATCAGGGGATAGTCGGGGTTTAGCGTGGTCACCACGAGTTCGCCCACTTCACCTTCGGCCACCGGGTCGCCCGTGCCGGGACGGACGATTTCCACAATCACGCCCTCATCCAGCACCAGGCCTTCACGCGCTTCGGTTTCGTAGGCAATCAGGCCCAGGTCCGCCGACGCATAGCACTGGTAGGCGGCTATGCCGTGCTCGCCCAGCCAGTCGCGCAGGCTGGGTGGACAGGCTTCGCCAGACACCATGGCCCGGGTCACGGTGGGCAGCGCCACCTTCATCTCGGCGGCTTTTTCGACAATGATTTTGAGGAAGCTGGGCGTGCCGACATAACCGGCCGGCTTGAGCTCGGCCATGGCCTGTACCTGCTGCTCGGTCTGCCCCGTGCCGCCCGGAAACACCGTGCAGCCCAGCGCGTGGGCGCCGCTTTCCATCATGGTGCCGGCCGGCACGAAGTGGTAGCTGAAGCAGTTGTGGACCAGCTGCCCCGGCTTGAAGCCAGCGGCGTGCAGGGCCCGCGCCATGCGCCAGTAGTCCTTGCGCGTGCTGTCGGGCTCGTAAATCGTGCCGGGGCTGGCGAACACGCGCGGCATCGCGGCGCCATAACGCAGCGCGCTGAAGCCGCCGAAAGGGTCGCCGCCCGCCCGTCGTGCGGCCTGCTGGCGCTCCAGCAGCTCGTGCTTGCGCGTCACGGGCAGGCGCGCCAGCGCGGCGCGCGAGCTGATGGCTGCGCTGTCCACGCCCTGCAGGATGCCGGCGAAAGCCGGCGCGTGGGACTGCGCATGCGCGATCTGCTGCGGCAGCGCGGCCATCTGGGCGGCTTCGCGTTGTGAAGGGCTTCGCACTTCCAGTGCGTCGTAATGTGTGGTCATGTGAGATCTTCCAAATCCTGTCAATACCTCGGCGCGATCAGTTGCAGCAGCGGAACATGGGGCGACGAATCTGAAACCAGCAGGGGCCGCGGAACCGGCTTCGCCGGGCCGCAGGCGCAGCGGCCCCCTCGGGGGGCAGCGAACCACACGAAGTGGGGAGCGTGGGGGCCATATTCACGCCAGCCAGCGTTTGCGGCGCTTGTAGCTCTTGACGTCCTTGAAGCTTTTGCGTTCACCGCCGCCCACGCCCAGGTAAAACTCCTTGACGTCTTCGTTGTTGGCGAGGTCGGCCGCGAGCCCGTCCATGACCACGCGGCCGCTTTCCATGATGTAGCCGTAGTCGGCGTACTTCAGCGCCATATTGGTGTTTTGCTCAGCCAGCAGGAAGGTGACTTTTTCTTTCTGGTTGAGGTCTTTGACGATGTTGAACACCTCTTCCACAATCTGCGGCGCCAGCCCCATCGACGGCTCGTCCAGCAGCACCACGGAGGGGCTGGCCATCAATGCCCGGCCAATCGCACACATCTGCTGCTCGCCGCCGGAGGTGTACGCGGCCTGCGATGTACGCCGCGTTTTCAGGCGCGGAAAGTAGTTGTAGACCTTTTCCAGATTGGCCGCCATTTCGGCCTTGCTCTTGCGGGTGTAGCCGCCGGTCAGCAGGTTTTCTTCGATGGTCAGGTGGGCGAAGCAATGCCGGCCTTCCATGACCTGCACCACGCCGCGTTGCACCAGGTCGGAGGTCGAGAGGTTTTCAATGCGCTCGCCGCGCAGCTCGATCGAGCCCTTGGTGACTTCTCCCCGTTCCCCTTTGAGGAGGTTGGAAATCGCGCGCAGGGTCGTGGTCTTGCCCGCGCCATTGCCGCCCAGAATGGCGACGATGCGGCCTTCGGGGACCTGAAGCGAAACGCCCTTGAGCACGAGGATCACGTGGTTGTAAATGACCTCGATGCCATTGACGTTGAGAACGATGTCTGGTTTTTCCATGCTGTTTTTTTCCAAGTGCCAACTGAAAGAACAGCCCTCTGTTCTTTCAGTTGGCGGCTCATCGGAGCCGCGCCCCTCCCGCCCGGCGGGCAGGGCTGGGGAGGGTGCTGTCAGGACTGGCAGTCAGCCGGAGTGCGCGGCGTCAGCTTTTTCTCGGTGGCGTATCTGGCGGCGGTGGACTTGATCAGCGGCTTGAGGATTTGTTCATCGGCCTGCAGCCAGTCGGAGGTGAATTTCCACTGCTTGCCGTCCCAGGTGTGGATGCGGGCCCAGGCTGCACCCATGTGGTCGGTGCACGAGGTGCTGATCGGGCGCATCACGCCGGCAAAGCCCAGGGCGTCCAGTTTGGCCTGCGTCAGGTTGAGGTTTTCCAGACCCCAGCGGACCTGCTCGCCTGTCATGACCTTGCCCTTGCCGAAGCGGTCCTGGGCGGCGCGTATGCCTTCCACGCCCAGCATGGCGCTCATGGCGCCACGTACGTAGAGCACCTGCCCCACTTCGTCCTTGGGCCCCGTGCCCTGGCCCTTGTCGTGCACCAGGGTCAACACGTCCTTGACGAGTTTGGACTGCGGTTCGGCGCCGTGCTGCAAGGTCACGGCGTTGTAGCCCTTGGCGCCGTCCGCCACGTCTTTCACGTCAGGCTCGGCACCGGCCCACCACACGCCGTACATTTTTTCGCGCGGGTAGCCGGTCGCTTGCGCTTCCTTGATGGCGGTGGAGTTCATCACGCCCCAGCCCCACAGCAAGGTGTAGTCGGGGCGGGCCTGCCGAATTTGCAGCCAGGTGGCTTTTTGCTCCACGCCGGGCGCGGTGACAGGCAGTAGCTGCAGCTCAAAACCGAGTTGTTTGCTGCGCTCCTGCAGCAGGGCAATCGGCTCCTTGCCATAGGGGCTGTCGTGGTAGACCAGCGCGATTTTCTTGCCTTTGAGTTTGTCGAGCCCACCCTCTTTTTTACCGATGGCCTGCAGGATGGCGTCCGAGGCCACCCAGTAGGTGCCCGCGATCGGAAAATTCCATTTGAAGACGGAGCCGTCCGCGCTTTCACTGCGCCCGTAGCCCACCGTGACGACGGAGATTTTGTCGGCGGGCGCCTTCTCTGTGATGGCGAAGGTGGCCCCCGTGGACAGCGGCTGCACCAGCGCGGCGCCACCGTTTTTGCCTTTCAGGCGTTCATAGCATTCCACGCTGCGCGCCGTGTCATAGCCGGTTTCGCACTCTTCAAACGAGAGCTTGACGCCATTGAGGCCGCCGCGGGCATTGACCAGCTTGAGGTAGTCGACATAGCCATTGGCCCACGGCGCGCCATTGGGCGCGTAAGGCCCGGTCCGGTATGACAGCACCGGAATGAACTGCTCCTTGGCCTGGGCCAGCGCGCCGGTGGACACCAGGGACGATGCGCCGGCAGCCACAGCCGCAACGGCGAGAATCAAATTGCGAACCTTCATTGTTGTCTCCTAATAATTAAAAGCAAAGCACCCGAAAACCCGAAATCCGAAAACTGATATCCCGACAAGTGATCAATTACCAAAAAAATGCGCTCGTTTCATGGGTAGTCCCCAATCAACCCTGGTCCTAATGGGGAAACGGCCAGAGCCGCAGCTTCTGTTTGCCAATGGCCCAGAGCTTGGCCAGCCCGTGCGGCTCCACGATCAGGAACCAGACGATCAGACCGCCAAAAATCATCAGCTCGGCATGGGAGACGCCCGCGGTGGAAATCTCAAATCCAAATGCATGTGCCAGCACCGGCAGGAACTGGTTCAGCGCGATCGGCAGGACGGTGATGAAGGCCGCACCCAGAAAGCCGCCCAGGATGGAGCCCATGCCGCCGATGATCACCATGAAAAGAAGCCGGAAGGACTGGTCTACCGAAAATGCGGCAGGCTCCCAGGCGCCCAGGTAGACGAAGCCCCACAGTGCGCCGGCCATGCCGATGATGAAGGAGCTCACCGCAAAGGCACTGAGCTTGGCGTACATCGGACGAATCCCGATGACGGCCGCTGCCACGTCCATGTCGCGGATCGCCATCCACTCCCGCCCGATGGCGCCGCGCACCAGGTTCTTGGCCAGGAACGCCATCACCACCAGGATAGACAGGCACAGCCAGTATTTGCTGTGGGCGCTTTCAATCGGCAGGCCAAACACCTGCAGGTTGGAGACGGACACCGACCCTGAAGGGGAGTCGTTGGTAAACCACTTGATGCGCAGGAACATCCAGTCCGCGAAGAACTGTGCGGCCAGCGTCGCCACCGCCAGGTACAGGCCCTTGACCCGCAGGCTGGGCAGCCCGAACAGGATGCCGAATACCGTGGCGCACAGCCCGCCCAGAATCACCGCCGGGATGAGCGGCATGCCGGGAATGCGCACAAAAAAGTTATAGGCGCCATACGCGCCCACCGCCATGAAGGCGCCGGAGCCCAGTGAAATTTGCCCGCAATACCCCACCAGGATGTTCACGCCGAGTGCGGCCAGCGCAATGATCAGGAAAGGGATGAGGATGGCGCGAAAGAGATAGTCGCTAGCCAGCATGGGCACCGCTGCGAAGGCGAAAATCAGGAACAGGCCCACCACCACGCGGTCCTGCAGGATGGGGAAGATCTGCTGGTCCGCCCGGTAGGTTGTCTTGAATTGGCCGTTTTCTCTGTAGAGCATAAGGATGAGCCGCTGTTAGATCGCAATGAAAGAAGTTCCGCGTCGGGTTTTGCCCCGTGCAGCAGGGGCCGCGGAACCGGCTTTGCCGGGCCGCAGGCGCAGCGGCCCCCCCGGGGGGCAGCGCAGTACACGAAGTGACAAGCGTGGGGGCTTCATGTCTATACGCGGTCAATGATTTTTTCGCCGAACAATCCCTGCGGCCTGAACAGCAGGAAGCCGAGCGCCAGCACATAGGCAAACCAGATCTCGATGCCGCCGCCAACATAGGGACCGAGGTACACCTCGGACAGCTTTTCACCGACACCGATGATGAGCCCGCCGATGATGGCCCCTGGCACCGAGGTCAGGCCGCCGAGAATCACCACCGGCAAGGCGCGAAGCGCCACGGTGGTGAGCGAGAACTGGACACCCAGCTTGCTGCCCCAGATCATCCCGGCCACCAGTGCCACCACACCCGCGACGCACCAGACGATGACCCAGATGCGGTTCAGCGGAATGCCGATGGACTGCGCGGCCTGGTGGTCATCGGCCACCGCACGCAAGGCGCGGCCTGTCGCGGTTTTCTGGAAAAAGATGCTCAGCAAGGCGACCAGTGCTGCGGCAATCGCGGCGGCAATCAGGTCTTCCTTGTTGATCAGGATGCCGCCCGGAAATATGCCGTCGGCGACAAAAATCGGCTCCTTGGGCATGCCGATGTCGATCTTGTAGATGTTGCTGCCAAACAGGGTCTGGCCCAGGCCTTCCATGAAGTAGGCGATGCCGAGCGTGGCCATCAGCAGCGTTGCGCCCTCCTGGTTGACCAGGTGGCGCAGCACCAGCCGCTCGATTAGCCAGGCTACCGCAAACATGATGATGCCGGCAATCACGAAGGCAGCCAGGTTGGCGAAGATGAGGCTGTCGATGCCCGTCCATTGCGGGATCCATGCGGAGAATCTGGCCATGGCCAGGGCGGCGAACAGCACCATGGCGCCCTGCGCGAAGTTGAAGACCCCCGAGGCCTTGAAGATCAGCACAAAGCCCAGCGCCACCAGCGAATAGAGCATGCCGGCCATCAGGCCGCCAAAGAGTGTTTCCAGAAAGAAAGCCATATTATTTCCTCACCCCTGTTGCCGACTCACTGCGTGTAGCGGCCTCTCCCCTTGCAGGGGACGACGCCTGTGGCCCGGCGAAGCCGATGGTTTTGCTCACCCCCGTTGCCGACTCGCTTCGCGTAGCGGCCTCCCCCCTTGCAGGGGGCGACGCCAGCGGCCCGGCATAGCCGGTTCCGCGGCGCCTGCTGGAAAGGTCTGTAGTCATACCCCGGGATTCTTTCAAAGTGTTGTCTTGCATATCAGTGGCTGGTTCCGAGGTAGGCACGGATGACGTCTTCGTTGTTGCGCACTTCGTCGGGGGTGCCGTCGCCGATCTTCTTGCCGTAGTCCAGCACCACCACGCGGTCGGAGATGTCCATCACCACGCCCATGTCGTGTTCGATCAGCACGACGGTGGTTCCGAATTCATCGTTCACGTCGAGTACAAAACGGCACATATCCTGTTTTTCCTCGACATTCATGCCGGCCATGGGCTCGTCAAGCAGCAGGACCTGCGGCTCCATGGCCAGCGCCCGGCCCAGGTCGACGCGTTTTTGCAGTCCGTAGGGCAACTGGCCGACCGGTGTTTTGCGAAAGGCCTGGATCTCCAGGAAGTCGATGATTTTCTCGACCGCCTCGCGGTGCATGATTTCCTCTTTCTCGGCCGGTCCAATCCGCAGCGCCTGCAGCAGCAGGTTGCTCTTGATCTTGAGGTTGCGGCCCGACATGATGTTGTCCAGCACGCTCATGCCCTTGAACAGCGCCAGGTTCTGGAAGGTGCGGGCCACACCCATCACCGCGACCTGGTGGCTGTTCATGTGCTTGAAAGTCTGGCCGCGAAAGGTGATGGCTCCCTGCTGCGGCGAATAGACGCCGTTGATGCAGTTGAGCATGGAGCTCTTGCCGGCGCCGTTGGGGCCGATGATGGCGCGGATCTCGTGCTCCTTCACATTGAAGGAAATATCGGACAGCGCCTTGACGCCGCCAAAGCTCAGGGAGATGTTGCTGACGTCGAGAATGACTTCGCCTATTTTCTTTTGGGCCATGATGTGCGTGTCTTTGCTCAGGCTGCCGCCAGGACCGGCGCGAAGGTTTGGGTGTCGCTGATCTTGAGCGTGGCGCTCACGCTGCCGCTGCGGCCATCTTCAAACTTCACCACGGTTTCAATGAACTGCTCGGTTTTGCCGCCGTACAGGGCATCCACCAGCGGCTGGTATTTTTCGGCGATGAAGCCGCGGCGCACCTTGTTGGTCCGTGTCAACTCGCCGTCGTCGGCATCGAGTTCCTTGTGCAGCACGAGGAAGCGGCTGATCTGCGAGCCGGCCAGCAGCGCATCGGCGCTGAGGTCGGCATTGACCTTCTCGACGCATTCCTTGATGAGCTGGTAGACCTCCGGTTTTTGCGCCAGGTCGGTGTAGCCCGCATAAGGCAGGTTGCGCCGTTCGGCCCAGTTGCCCACCGCCTCGAAGTCGATGTTGATCATCACGCAGACCTTTTCACGGCCGTCGCCATAGGCCACGACTTCCTTGATGTGCGGGAAGAACTTGAGCTTGTTCTCCACATATTTGGGGGCGAACAGGGCGCCGTCACTGGCGCCTCCCTTGATGCGGCCCACGTCCTTCACCCGGTCAATGATCTTGAGGTGACCGCTGGCATCCAGAAATCCGGCGTCGCTGGTGTGGTACCAGCCGTCGGCCGTCAGCACCTCGGCCGTGGCCGCCGGATTTTTGTAGTATTCCTTGAGCAGGCCGGCCGACTTGACCAGGACCTCGCCGTTGTCGGCCACCCGGATTTGCACGCCTTGAATCGGCACGCCGACCGTGTCGGCCCGCGCTTCGTTGTCGGGCTGCAGGCAGACGAACACGGCGGTTTCCGTGGAGCCGTAGAGCTGCTTGAGGTTGATGCCGACGGAGCGGTAAAAAGTGAAGAGGTCCGGGCCAATGGCTTCGCCGGCGGTATAGGCCACCCGCACGCGCGAAAAGCCCAGGTTGTTGCGCAGGGGGCCGTAGACCATCAGGTTGCCCAGGCCGTAAAGCAGGGTCTGGACGAAACTGACCGGCTTGCCGTCCATGCGGTCAGGGCCCACGCGCCGCGCCACCCCCATGAAGTAATTGAACATGCCCCGCTTGAGGCGCCCTGCGTCCTCCATGCGGATCATGACCGTGGTGAGCATGCCTTCAAACACCCGCGGAGGGGCAAAGTAGTAGGTCGGCCCGACCTCCTTGAGGTCAATCATCACCGTACTGGCGCTTTCGGGGCAGTTCACCACATAGCCGCAGGCCAGCCACTGTGCATAGCTGAAGATGTTCTGGCCAATCCACGCAGGCGGCAGGTAGGCCAGCACCTCCTCGCGGGAAGTGAGCTTGTCAAATTCCGCGCCGGCCTGTGCACGGTCCAGCAAGGTCGTGTGCGTGTGCACCACGCCCTTGGGGTTGCCGGTGGTGCCCGAGGTGAAAAACATGGCGGCCACATCGTCCGGACGGCCCTTGTCCACTTCCGCCCTGAACCAGGCGGGCTGGCGGGCGGCGAAGGCCTTGCCGGACTCGATCAGCTGGTCCAGCGACACCAGTCCGGGCTCTTCGTAATTGCGCAGGCCGCGCGGGTCGTCAAAAATGATGTGGGCCAGGTCCGGGCAGCGGTCACGGATTTCCAGCAGCTTGTCGACCTGCTCCTGGTCTTCCACCATGGCGAACCGGACATCCGCGTTGGTGATGGGGAAGATGCATTCGGCGCCCACGGCATCCTGGTACAGCGGAATGGGAATCGCACCCAGCGACTGCGCGGCCAGCATGGTGGCATACAGGCGCGGCCGGTTGGCACCGATCACGGCCATGTGTTCGCCACGCGCCAGGCCCGCCTCGTGCAGGCCGCAGGCAATGTGTTCCACCAGCCCGGCCATGCCGGCCCAGCTGTGCGCCTGCCAGATGCCATATTCTTTCTCGCGCATGGCCGCGGCGCCGGGGCGCTCGGCGGCATGTTGGAGCAGCAATCGTGGGAACGTGGTCTGCATTCCGGTTCCTTGTCTCTTTCTTTCTTGGTGCAGCCTTCTGTCGGAGAAAGCCGCTGATGTAAACGAATAGTAGGACCGCATTTGACGTCGCGGTGTCATTGCGACGACAATTTGCGGGTAAGTCCTACTGGGGTGTCCCCGGGTCCCCCGGCCTATCCCTCGCCCGATCCGGTACTTCTTGCGAACCATGTCCACTGACCTGACCCTGCACCAGCGCCGCAGGATGCCCACTCCGGATGAACTGCAAAGCATTCCCTGGCTGCGCCTGCTGCTGCCTGCCGAGCGCGAGCGTGCCGTGGCCGAACTTCGGGTGGGCGAGGCGTATCCGGGTGACTATGTCTGCCGCATAGGCAAGCCGGTGACCTACTGGTTCGGCGTGGTCGAAGGCCTGCTCAAGATGAGCAGCGACAACGCCCAGGGCCAGACCATGACCTTCGCCGGGTTGCCGCCAGGCGGCTGGTTTGGCGAGGGCACGACGCTCAAGCGCGAGCCCTACCGCTACAACATCCAGGCGCTGCGTAAAAGCGTGGTGGCAGGCCTGCCGGTCGATACCTTTCACGGGCTGCTCGACCATTCCATCGGCTTTAACCGTTTTGTGATGAACCAGCTCAATGAACGGCTGGGCCAGTTCATCGCCGCGCGTGAAATTGACCGCATGAACAACCCCGATATCCGCGTGGCGCGTAGCCTGGCCGCGCTGTTCAATCCGGTGCTGTACCCGGGGGTGGGCGAAATCCTGCGCATCACGCAGCAGGAGCTGGCCTACCTGGTCGGCCTGTCACGCCAGCGCGTCAATGAAGCACTGACAGCCCTGCAGGCGCAAGGCCTCATCCGGGTGGAATACGGCGGGCTGCGCGTGCTCGACCTGGCCGCCCTGCGTTCCAGCATTGCCTTAAGCAAATCGTAGTCGCCGTCCTTGGCTGGTGGGCGTAGTCAGCTATCAATTTGATAGTTTGCGGATCGGGTTCGACATGCCCGGGCGGCGCTGTTCAGCGCTTTTTTACGGTTTTTTTACGCCGCCCGCCCCACTTTCATCCCCGTTTTTACGCGCCGAAACCTAACCTCCTTACATCGTCTTACGTTTGGAGAAGGTCCATGGATATTGTCTTTATTGTTGGTGCCGCCGCGCTCTGGGGCGTGATGGTGTTACTGGTCTGGGGTTTCCAGAAGCTGGAACGTCCGCGGGGAGGCCGCTCATGATCGGCCTTGACGTCCTGTACGGCTTTGGTGGCGTCTGTGCAATTGTGCTGCTCGCCTATCTGGTTTGTGCGCTGATCTGCGCCGAGGAGTTCTGATGACTAACTCCTCTTGGGGCCTGCTGGCTCTTTTCCTGAGCGTTTTGCTGGTGGCATCCTGGCCGCTTGGCATCTGGCTCGCGCGTCTTTGTTCGGGCCGGCTTCCGGGCTGGATGCACAAGCTGGAAGCACCTTTGTACCGCCTGGCCGGCACGTCCGCGGACAAGTCCATGAACTGGTCGCACTATGCGCTGGCCTTACTGGCCTTCAATGCACTGGGCGTTCTGGCTGTTTATGCGTTGCAACGCCTGCAGGTATGGCTTCCGCTGAATCCTGCCGGCATGGCGGCCGTGTCGCCTGACTCGGCTTTCAATACCGCCGTCAGCTTTGTGACCAACACCAACTGGCAGGGCTATAGTGGTGAAGCCACCATGAGCTACCTGACGCAGATGCTGGTGCTCGCGGTACAGAACTTTTTCTCGGCGGCCACCGGCATCGCCGTGGTATTCGCGCTCTTTCGCGGCTTTGCCGCGCGCTCAACCGGCGTCATCGGCAACTTCTGGGCGGACGTCACGCGCATCACGGCCTGGCTGCTGGTGCCGCTGTCGCTGGTGTTTGCCATCTTCCTCGTGGGGCAGGGCGTGATCCAGAACTTTGGTGCTTACAAAGACGTGAGCACATTGGAGGTCAACAGCTACCAGCAGCCGAAAAATGGTCCCGACGGCCAGGCCCTGAAGGACGACAAGGGCAATCCTGCCATGGAAGACGCCAAGACCGACAAGCAGACGCTGGCCATGGGCCCGGTCGCTTCGCAGGAAGCCATCAAGATGCTGGGCACCAACGGCGGCGGCTTCTTCAATGCCAATTCGGCGCACCCCTATGAAAACCCGACCGCGCTGAGCAATTTTTTCCAGATGCTGTCGATTTTCCTGATCCCGGCCGCGCTGTGCTTTGCGTTTGGCCGCGAGGTCGGTGACCTGCGCCAGGGCTGGGCCGTGCTGGCGGCGATGACTGTGGTTTTCGTGATTGCGGTGGTGGCCATCACGCCCGCAGAGCAGGTGGGCAACCCGCTGCTGTCGCCGCTGGGTGTGGACCAGACGGCCAGCGCCCTGCAATCGGGCGGCAACATGGAAGGCAAGGAAACCCGTTTCGGCATCAACGCCTCCGCCCTGTTCGCGGTCATCACCACGGCTGCATCGTGTGGTGCAGTGAACGCCATGCACGATTCGCTCACCCCATTGGGTGGCATGGTGCCCATGGTGATGATGCAACTGGGCGAAGTCGTGTTTGGCGGTGTCGGCACCGGCCTCTATGGCATGCTGATTTTCGCCATCCTGGCGGTGTTCATTGCCGGCCTGATGATTGGCCGCACGCCGGAGTATCTGGGCAAAAAAATCGAGTCGCATGAAATGAAGCTGACCTCGATCGCCATTCTGGTGACGCCAATTCTGGTGCTGGCAGGAACCGCCGTTGCCGTGCTGGCAGGCGCCGGCAAGGCGGGCATCGCCAACCCAGGCGCACACGGTTTTTCCGAAATCCTTTATGCGCTGACTTCGGCGGGCAACAACAATGGCAGCGCGTTTGCCGGTCTTTCGGCCAACACGCCGTTCTACAACACGCTGCTGGGCATTGTCATGTGGCTGGGCCGCTTTGGCGTGATCGTGCCGGTGCTGGCTATTGCAGGTGCACTGGCCGCCAAAAAACGCCTGCCGGTAACGGCAGGAACCATGCCCACGCACGGCCCGCTGTTCGTGACGCTGCTGATCGGCACCGTGCTGCTGGTGGGCCTGCTCAATTACGTGCCTGCCCTCGCGCTGGGTCCGATGGTTGAGCACCTGATGCTGTGGTCAGGCAAATAAACCGCAAGGCAAAGAGTAATTACCATGAGTATCAAAAAATCTTTTGTATTGCTGGACCCGGCTCTTCTCAAGCCGGCCATCGCGGCTTCGTTCACCAAGCTGAACCCACGTGTGCAATGGCGCAATCCGGTGATGTTTGTCGTCTATATCGGCAGCATCCTGACGACCTTGCTGGGTCTGCAGGCCTTGCAGGGCAAGGGTGAGTCGCCAGCGAGCTTCATTTTCGCCGTGGCCCTCTGGCTCTGGTTCACCGTGCTGTTTGCTAACTTTGCCGAAGCAATGGCCGAAGGGCGCAGCAAAGCCCAGGCAGCATCACTGCGCAGCCTGAAAAAAAGCACCTGGGCCAAAAAGCTCAAGGAACCGAGACACGGCGGGGCCTGGTTGCCGGAGAAGGCCGAGAACCTGCGTAAAGGTGATGTGGTTCTGGTGGAGGCCAACGACATGGTTCCGCTCGATGGTGAAGTCATCGAAGGCGTCGCTTCGGTCGACGAAAGCGCCATCACCGGCGAATCGGCGCCCGTGGTGCGCGAGTCGGGCGGCGACTTCTCGTCGGTGACGGGCGGCACCCGCGTGCTGTCCGACTGGCTGGTGGTGCGCATCGCGGTCAATCCCGGCGAGTCTTTCCTCGACCGCATGATCAGCATGGTCGAGGGCGCCAAACGCCAGAAAACACCGAATGAAATTGCGCTGACGATTTTGCTGGTGGCGCTGACCATCGTGTTTTTGGTCGTCACGGTCACGCTGTTGCCGTACTCCATTTTCAGTGTGGAGGCGGTCAAGGCCGGCACGGTGGTGAGCATCACCGCGCTGGTCGCCTTGCTGGTGTGCCTGATTCCCACGACCATAGGCGGCCTGCTGTCTGCCGTCGGTGTGGCGGGCATGAGCCGCATGATGCAGGCCAATGTGATCGCTACCTCGGGTCGTGCAGTCGAAGCGGCCGGCGACGTGGATGTGCTGCTGCTGGACAAGACCGGCACCATCACGCTCGGCAATCGCCAGGCCTCGGCTTTCCTGCCCGCGCCGGGCGTGAAGGAGAGTGAACTCGCCGACGCGGCGCAACTCGCGTCGCTGGCCGACGAGACGCCCGAAGGCCGCAGCATCGTCGTGCTCGCCAAGCAGAAGTTCAACCTGCGCGAGCGCGACCTGCAAAGCCTGGGCGCGCATTTCCTTCACTTCTCGGCGCAAACGCGCATGAGCGGCGTGGACATCGCCACGGGCGGCGAAGCCGAGTCGGAGAACGGCGGCGTGGCCACGGCGGTCGAGGTTCGCCAGGTGCGCAAGGGCGCAGCCGCGGCGATCCGCAAGCATGTCGAATCGCTGGGCGGCAGCTTCCCGTCCGCGTTGCAGGCGACCGTCGACGACGTCGCGCGCCGCGGCAGCACGCCGCTGGTAGTCAGCGACTCGACTCGCGTGCTCGGCGTCATCGAGCTCAAGGACATCGTCAAGGGCGGCATCAAGGAGCGCTTTGGCGAACTGCGCCGCATGGGCATCAAGACCGTGATGATCACCGGAGACAACAGGCTCACGGCGGCAGCCATTGCGGCGGAAGCCGGCGTCGATGATTTCCTGGCCGAGGCCACGCCTGAAGACAAACTCAAGCTGATTCGCCAGTACCAGGCCGAAGGCCGGCTGGTGGCGATGACGGGCGATGGCACCAACGATGCACCCGCATTGGCGCAGGCCGACGTGGCGGTGGCGATGAACAGCGGCACCCAGGCCGCCAGGGAGGCTGGCAACATGGTCGATCTGGACTCCAACCCGACCAAGCTGCTGGAGATTGTGGAGACCGGCAAGGCGCTGCTGATGACGCGCGGCTCGCTCACCACCTTCTCGATTGCCAATGACGTGGCCAAGTACTTCGCCATCATTCCGGCGATTTTTGTGACGACCTATCCGCAGCTGGCCGCTCTCAATGTGATGCAGCTGGGCAGCCCTTCATCGGCGATTTTGTCGGCGGTGATTTTCAATGCGCTGATCATCATGTTCCTGATCCCGCTGGCGCTTAAAGGTGTCAAGTACCGTGCTGTCGGCGCTGCCGCGCTGCTGCGCCGCAACCTGTTGATTTACGGCCTGGGCGGTTTGATCGTGCCTTTTATCGGAATCAAGGCGATCGACCTGCTGCTGGTGGCCATGAACCTCGTTTAAGGAAAATTCATGAAAAACATTCTTCGTCCCGCGCTGATTCTTTTCTTTGTTCTTACGCTGGTCACCGGCGTGGCCTACCCGCTGGTGGTGACCGGCGTGGCGCAGTCGCTGTTTCCGGTGCAGGCCGCAGGCAGCCTGATCCTGCGTGACGGCAAACCGGTCGGCTCGGCGCTGATCGGGCAGAACTTCAGCGAGCCCGGCCATTTCTGGGGCCGGCCTTCGGCAACCGGACCCATGCCTTACAACCCATCCGCTTCCAGCGGCTCCAACCAGGGCCCGCTGAACCCGGCGCTGGCCGATGCGGTCAAAGGCCGCATCGAGGCGCTCAAGGCGGCCGATCCGGGCAACACGGCTACAGTGCCGGTGGATCTGGTTACCGCTTCTGCCAGCGGACTTGATCCGCACATCAGCCCGGCTGCGGCCCGTTACCAGGTGGCGCGCGTGGCCAAGGCGCGCAGCCTGCCTGTCGAGAAGGTACAGGGGCTCGTCGATCAGCAAACCGAAACGCCGCTGGCTGGTTTTCTGGGTGAATCGCGCGTCAATGTGCTCAAGCTGAATCTGGCGCTGGATGACTTGAAGTGAATGAATGCGCCAAGGCATGCGGTAATCTGTTGCCATGAAGGTATCCAGCAACCAACGCCCCGACCCTGACGTGCTGTTGCTACAACTGCAGCAGCAGGCAGAACAGGGCGCGCGCGGCAAGCTGCGCATCTATTTCGGGGCGAACGCGGGGGTCGGCAAAACCTACGCCATGCTCAGCGCCGCACAGCGCGAAAGCAAGGCCGGACGTGAGGTGCTGGTCGGCGTGGTCGAGACGCACGGGCGCAGCGAAACGGCGGAGCTGCTGGCCGGGCTGGCGCAACTGCCGCTGCGCCAGGTGCCTTACCGCGACCGTACCTTGCAGGAGTTCGACCTCGACGCGGCGCTTGCGCGCAAGCCCGCTGTGCTCCTGGTCGATGAACTGGCGCACAGCAATGTGGACGGCTCGCGCCACCCGAAGCGCTGGCAGGATGTGCAGGAACTGCTCGAAGCCGGTATCGACGTCTGGTCCGCTGTCAATGTGCAGCACCTCGAAAGCCTGAACGGCACGGTGGGCGCCATCACCGGCATTCGCGTCAATGAGACCGTGCCCGACACCGTGCTGGACGATGCCGACGAAATCATCCTGGTCGATGTCACGCCCGATGAGCTGATGGCGCGGCTGAAAGCCGGCAAGGTTTACCTGCCGCAGCAGGCCGAGCGTGCGGCGAAAAACTTTTTTCGCAAGGGCAACCTGATTGCGCTGCGCGAGATCGCCTTGCGCCGCACGGCCGAGCATGTGGAAGACGATGTGCGCAGCTACCGGGTCGAGAAATCCATCGCCTCGGTGTGGAACACCGAAGGCGCGATTCTGGCCTGCATCGGTCCGCGCGAAGGCGCCGAGCAGACCGTGCGCACGGCAGCGCGGATGGCCGGCCAGCTCAATGTGCGCTGGCATGCGGCCTATGTGGAAACGCCGCGCCTGCAGCGGCTGGCGGTGGCCGAGCGCGACCGGATTCTGGCGGTGATCAAGCTGGCTGAAGAGCTGGGCGCCACCACCGCTGTGTTGGCGGGTAGCGATGCAGCCACCGAACTGGTGGCGCAGGCGCAACTGCTGAACTGCGCCACGCTGGTGGTCGGGCGGCCGCAGCTGTCGGGCTGGTCCGCCCTGTGGAGTCGGCGCACCATGACGCGCCAGCTGGCCACGCTGTCGCCCGCGCTAGACATTGTGGAGGTGGGTCATGCCGAGAGCGCGCGGCGGCTGGCACGGGCCGTGTTGCGCACGGATGAAGAAGACGCTGCCGCCTGGCACGGCAGCCTGCCGCGTTATGCCTGGGCCATGGCCAGCAGCGCGGCCATCACCTTGGTGGCCTTGCCGCTGTTCAGGTTTTTCGACCTGGCCAACATCGTCATGCTGTTTTTGCTGGGCACGGTGTTGGTCGCGCTGAAGTTCGGCCGTGGCCCAGCGGCGCTGGCTGCTTTTCTCAATGTGGCGGCCTTTGACTTTTTCTTTGTGCCGCCGCGCCTGTCGTTCGCGGTGAGCGACGTGCAGTACCTGTTGACCTTTGCGGTGATGCTGGTGGTGGGGTTGCTGACGGGCCAGCTCACGGCGGGGCTGCGCTTTCAGGCACGCATTTCATCGAGCCGGGAACGCCGCGCGCAATCGCTGTTTGAACTGACGCGCGACCTGTCGGCTGCGCTCTTGAGTTTGCAGGTAACCGAGCTGGGCGAGGCGGCGGTGCAGCGCAACTTTGGCGGCCAGGCGCTGGTGCTGACCACCGATGCCAATGACCAGCTGGTGCTGCCCGGCAGCAACGCACCGGTTGATTTCGACGCGGGCGTGGCCGACTGGGCGTTTCGCAACGAGCAGGCCGCCGGCCTGGCCACTTCGACCTTGTCGGCGCAAGCCTGGCATTACATCCCGCTCAGGGCGCCCATGCGGGTGCGCGGTGTGCTGGCGCTCAAGCCTGACCAGCCGCGCTGGCTGCTGATTCCCGAGCAACAGCAGCAACTGGACACGCTGGCGCGGCAAATTGCGATTGCGCTGGAGCGGGTGCATTACGTCGAGGTTGCGCAGCAGGCGCTGGTGCAAATGGAGTCGGAAAAACTGCGCAATGTGCTGCTGGCCGCCATTTCGCACGACGTGCGTACACCACTGACGGCGTTGATTGGCCTAGCCGACTCGTTGCAGCGAACCACACCGCCGCTGAGCCACGCCCAAGCCCAGGCCGCGCGTGCCATCAGCGACGAGGCACGCCACCTGAGTGCGCTGGTCAACAACCTGCTGGACATGGCGCGTCTGCAAAGCGGCGCCGTCAACCTCAAAAACGAGTGGCAGTCGGTCGAAGAGATTGTGGGCTCGGCGATTCGCCAGGCGCAGCACGCGCTGGCGGGCAAAACCGTCAAGACGGCGTTGCCGGCCGATCTTCCACTGGTGGAGTTTGATGCGGTGCTGATAGAACGCGCGCTGGTCAATCTGCTGGAAAACGCCGGCAAATATGGAGGCTCCGGAAATTTGCCTGTTGAAGTCAGCGCGCATGTGACCGACCAGGCTCTGGTGCTGACGGTGCGTGACCATGGGCCCGGATTGCCCGCTGCGCTCAAGGGCCGCGAACACGAGTTGTTTGAGAAATTCACGCGCGGCGTCGCCGAGTCGGCCACGCCGGGCGTGGGCCTGGGCCTGGCCATCTGCCAGGCGGTGGTTGATGCGCATCGCGGCCAGATCACGGCGGCCAACGCCTCAGGCGGTGGTGCAGAATTCACCATGAGCCTGCCGCGCCGTCCACCACCACAAAGCCTGCCCGAAAATCCCTGACCCCATACCGAATGTCCCAGCCCACGCCCGTTGCCGTTGTCATTGAAGATGAGCCGCAGATTCGCCGCTTTGTGCGCGCCGCGCTCGAAGCCGAGGGCTGGCAGGTGTTTGAAGCCGACACCGCGCAGCGCGGGCTGACCGAGGCCGGCACCCGCAAACCCGATCTGCTGGTGCTGGACCTGGGCCTGCCCGATGGTGACGGCCTGGACGTGATCCGCGATGTGCGCAGTTGGTCGGGCGTGCCGATTGTGGTGCTGTCGGCGCGGGTCGATGAGGCTGACAAGATTGCCGCGCTTGACGCCGGGGCCGACGACTACCTGACCAAACCTTTTGGCGTGGGCGAGTTGCTGGCCCGGGTGCGCGCCAATCTGCGTCGGCCACGCGCTGCCGGCGTCGACGGCGCGCCTGCGGAGCCACTGTTCAGCTTTGGCGACGTGGTGGTTGACCGGCAGGCCCGGCTGGTGCGGCGCCAGGGGGTCGAGGTTCACCTGACGCCGATCGAGTACCGGCTGCTGACGGTGTTGATGACCAACGCCGGCCGTGTGTTGACGCACCGCCAGTTGCTGCGCGAGGTCTGGGGGCCGTCTCATGCGGCGCAGAGCCACTACCTGCGTATTTACATGGGGCACCTGCGCCAAAAGCTGGAAACCGACCCGGCGCAGCCCAAGCACCTGCTTACGGAAACGGCGGTCGGTTACCGGTTGCTGGTGTCCTGAGGCCCCGGTCGGTGCCGGATTTCCACGATAATCAGAGCTAAATATGGATTTCTTCCAATATGTACGGGCATAGTAAGCTACAAAATAGATAGCAAATGCAAGATCCCCTGAAACCTAAAACAGCATCGCCGCCATCCGGCACCGCGGTGCGTATTCCGAAAGCCGCTGCTTCCGCCGCAGGTGCGCCACCGTCCACCGTGCGGCTGAACAAACGCATGGCCGAGTTGGGCCTGTGCTCGCGACGCGAGGCCGACGACTGGATTGCCCGCGGCTGGGTGCTGGTGAATGGAGCGCCCGCCGTGATGGGCCAGCCGGTCGCCCCTGATGCACGCATCGAAGTGGATCGCCAGGCCGAGCAGCAGCAGCGCCAGCAGGTCACCATTCTGATCAACAAACCCGTTGGCTATGTCAGCGGCCAGGCTGAAGACGGCCATGAGCCTGCGGTGGTGCTGGTACAGCCGCAAAACCGCTGGCGCGAGTGCAACAGCCGCATGCGCTGGGGTCCCGAGCAGTTGCGGGGCCTGGCGCCGGCCGGCCGCCTGGACATTGACTCCATCGGCTTGCTGGTGCTGACACAGGACGGGCGCGTGGCGCGCCAGCTCATCGGTGAAAACTCGGAGATCGAAAAAGAATACCTGGTGCGGGTCAGCTACGGCGCCGAAACGAACAATGTGCAGGCGGTGTTCCCGCGTGAAAAGCTGGCCTTGCTGCGCCATGGTCTGAGCCTCGACGGGCAGGCCTTGCGCACGGCGCAGGTGGACTGGCAAAACCCCGAGCAGCTGCGGTTTGTGCTCAAAGAGGGCAAAAAGCGCCAGATTCGCCGCATGTGCGAGCAAGTGGGGCTTTTTGTGACTGGACTGAAGCGCGTGCGGATAGGTCGGGTCAACCTCGGCCATTTGCCGGTAGGCCAGTGGCGCTACCTGGCGGCGCACGAGTCTTTTTAGCCTTTGCCGTGGTGATCTGCAGCGGTCGGTAACGCTGCAGGAGCACCACCGTCCTTGCCAGCGCAGGGCGCACTCTGTCCTACGACGACGTACGCCAAAGGCTGGCAACATTTTGCTTGATGCGGCCTAAAGTGTCTTTAAGGGCTTGGCCATGTCTCACAGGTCCCAAACGCGCAGCAGCCCGGCCACGTCATCAAATCACCCCCGTCTACCCCCACCCACCTGCGCTCTCATCATGGCACTCATTACCTATCTGGCGGAAGACAACGAGACCGTCCTCGAGAACCTGATCGAGACGCTGGAGGAAATCTGCGCGGTCAAGGTCACTGGTTTTGGTGCCACCGAGGCGGATGCCCACCGCTGGCTCACCGTGCACAACGGCGAGTGGCACCTGGCGATCGTCGACCTGTTTTTGAAGGAGGGCAGCGGTCTCGGTGTCTTGGAGGGCTGCCGCAACCGCGAGCCTTTCCAGAAGGTGGTCATGCTGACCAACTACGCTACGCCCGAGATCCGCAGGCGGGCCGCCGCGCTTGGCGCGGATGCCGTGTTTGACAAGTCCGGGGAACTGGATGATCTCTTTGCCTACTGCATGGAGCAGACGGCGCTGCAGGGGTAACAGGCGTGGCCGCAGCCGGGATTTGATGTTGGTTGCGCGGTCAATGCATTCCGGAGGGGAGCACGCATCGCGTTCCTTGTCGTGCGTTACCAGGAAATCGTCAGTTCAACCGGGTTGGGGTAATTCATGGGCTGGCCGGCAACGACCGCAAGCTGCGTGCGATCGGCCTGATTAGCCTGATCGGCCACGGCATTCATGTGGGGTTGTTGACCTGTTTTGCGGGTAGAGGCGCTGGCAATGGCCTGCACATCCACTGTGGCCGGGCAGCTGATGCGCAGCGTGCCGGCCTGTCCTTCTGGCTGCCCGCGGTGGGTGCAGCGATGGTCTGCGGTGGCCACTTCGCTGAAGGTGCGCAACACAATCGTGACGCCAAACGTGCCAGAACTGGTGCCGGAACTGCTTTGCGCATGGGCGGGGCTGAACATGGCCAGCAGAAGCTGGATGGTCAAAACGGCAAAGGCGGTGGTGAAGGTTCGCATGGCACTGACTCCCTGAAACTATCAACTGTTGCCTGAATTTTAATTAAATTGATAAATTCGCGCAATATCTAATTTAAGTTATCAGTTTGCTGATCTGTGTGATTTTTCACCAAATTAGGTGAAATGAGGAGTTTTGGCGCGTGCGATGGCCGTGAATTCGATTTTTTTCGTCAAATTTATCAATTTATTGGGAGCTCAAGGGTGGCCAAACCTTTCTGGGAGCCGGTTCCGTGGCAGGCTTGCTCGGCGCATTTTTCGGACGAAAAATGGCGTTTACCCATATGGAAGTTGGATTGAATGCTATGAAGGTCATAGCATCCGGCGGCCTTTGGCTTGGCGGGTAGAGATTTTCAGCCGCAGGGGCCTTCAATCGGCGGTGAGCGTTGACGACATCCCTTATCGGCATCCCCGACTCAGGCCATGAGTCAGCCTTCGCAGTGGCGCGCGAGGGCCGACTGGCGCGTGACCGGGCCGGGAGGCGGAGCGTGTAACGTGCCCGCCGGTGTTCGATGGATGACAGCGGCGTGGCATCGTTGCCGCGTCAACCCGTCGTCAACCCGTCGCCGACGCAGCGACTCAGTAGCTGATGGTGATGGTCTGCGGGGCGGAGGCGGAGCAGGCCGATGTGGCGCAGATGCCTGCCTGATTGGCAGCAATGTTGCCATTGACCAGGTAGGTCTGGGCGGCGCCGGTGCCTGTGCCGCTGGCGGCGCTCAGCGACAGGCTGTAGGCCAGGCCCAGCAGCGTGCCGCTGGTGGAGCCCAGGGCCATCGTGTACGGCAGTCCGCTGGTGCAGCGCGTGGCGAATTGCGAGCTGCCTGTCGCGGCCGTCGACTGGAACGAGGTATAGCTGAAGCTCATGGTGCCAGGCGGTGTGCTGAACTGGCACTGCGGATTGGTGGTGATGATCACCGGCATGGTGGCTGGCGTGGCTATCGCATTGACCCCTGACGTCACCGAATAGGTGAGCGTCGCGGTCATCACGTCGGTGTAATCCCCCACCACGGCCGATTGCTGGGCGGTCACCCGGTTGTAGTAGGGAAGGGTCAACGAGGCCGATGTGCCGCTGGCAAAGCTGAGTGTTCCGGTGAACGGCGCACTCCCGTTGCTCCCCCAGCGGGTCGAATAGGCGGCATCCTTGTAGACGTCGTATTTGAGGTAGTTGTTCGTCAGGTAGCGGGCGCGATTGGTTTGTCCGTTGGGATTGGCGCCATTGTTGACCGCCAGCGAATAGGTGGTCGTAGCGAGGTCGCCCGACGCGCGTGAGCAGTTGATGGTGACACTTGATACGTTGTCGTTCGACACCGTCGAGACCGGGTCGTAAACCGATGTGAATCCATTGCCGGAGACGCTGCAGCTGATCGTGGCGTGGGCGGCGCACGCGGCCAGGAGTCCGGCCCAGGCCACTGCCACCAGCAGGAAATGGCGCAGAGTCACCACTGCACTCACCCGGCCACGTACGGTATCGCGGGGTGTTGCTTCGGGAAGCTTTTTACACATGATGGCCATGATGGGTAACATTATGTTACGCGAGGGGTGACTTGGTCCATTTCCAGTAGGCGTCGCGGGCAGATGGATGGGCAACTCGTGACAAAAGCCTCAATGCACGGGGTAACTGCAAACTTTGTTCGTGGATTATCACGGCGTGCGCCCCCTTTGCACAGTTTTCCGGATCCATTCGTCCGGAGGCGCTTCACCGTTTGACGCCGATGCAGCGGACGGGGCCCACCCGGGTGATCTCCTCCAGCTTGCCGGGCGGCAAGGCCACGTCAAAGGTGCAGCTGGCGCCGTTCCATTTCAGGCGCAAGCGGTTGCTGGCCTGCAGGCCGGTAACAAAAGCCTCTCCGCGCCGGGCGACAAAGAATTCCTTCTTGTCTCCCACCAGTTCGATTTCAGCGCCGGCGGGCGCGGGTTCACCGTCGTCGAATTCAATGCGGATCAAGGCGCCCCGGCCGGACCGCACGGGGAAGGTGATCTTGACGGCGCTGCGCAGGGCCGGCACGGCCTCCTGCTCAATCGAGTCCAGCTCGGCGCTGATCGGCAGCTCGGTCGGATCCAGGCGCACGCTGTTGCGCTGGAAGGGCAGCAGGCGCGGCAGGAGCGCCACGCCGCTGTCGTTGGTGCGGGTCAGTGTGCTGCCCTGAAAGCCCACGCCCACATTCGCATAGCCCGGCACTTCGACAATCGCAAAGCTGTCCTGGACGCGGCGTGTGGCGAAGACCTGTCCATCGGCCATCACGACGCCGCCGAGCAGGCCCAGGCGCAGGTTCTGCTGGTTTTTTGCGCCGCTGACGTCGGCTGAAAACAGTCCTTGGGTGCCCTGGTAATAAGCGCCGCCTTCCGCATAGCCCCCATTGGCACGCGAGCCCAGAGCGGTGCGCCAGCCCCAGCCGGTTTCGGCACTGAGGGCCCGGCTGGCGTTCACATAGCTGTCAGTCGAGCCGCCGCGTGCCGTCACACCGGAGGCGATGGTGATGCGGTTTTCGAGCGGCACAATCAGGAATGCGCCCAGCGAATTGCCGGAAGACACGCCGCTGAGCCGGGTGGCGCTCAGCGTCAGGGCGCTGCGCTGCCCCAGCCGGATGGTGTAGCTCAGGCTCAGGGTGTTGAGCTTGCCCAGCTCGTAATTGTCAAAGCCGGCATAGCTCAGGTTGAGCGCCCCGAACTGGTCACTGCTGTAGCTATAGCTGGCGGTGGTTTGCAGGCGGGGCGATGTTGTGTCAATACCGAGCTGCCGGTAACCGCGCGATGCACCTTGCGCGCTGAAGGCAACGCCGTGGCGCAGGCCGCTGCGCTCTACGCCGACCAGCCAGTTGCCGCCGTTGCCGCCGGTATCGCTGCGGCTGACCGCCAGCGCGGTTTGTCCGAGCATCTGGAACGGCAACGCGTAGCTGACACCCGCGCCGGCACGGCTCAGCGAGGAGGACCACTCGGCGTTGCCTTCCACCGTCAGGCTCTTGCTCAGGCCCTTGCGCCAGAGGCCGGCGATGAAGCGCGGGCCGTAGTTGGCATTGTCGGTGCCCAGGTTGTTGCGGATGGCCCCCAGCTCGAAGCTCCAGTCCGTCAGGTTTTCTTCCAGCAGGTTGGCATTGCTGAAAAAGGACTGGGTGATGACGGTTTCGCGGCCCAGGATGTCGCGCACCACGACCCGGGCTTCGCCGGCGCCCGTCAGGGCCGGGAAGTTGTCAATGCTGAAGGGCCCCGAGGGCACCCGGGAGGTTTGCCGGAGCGCATCATTGACGTACAGCTCCACCGTGCTGGGCGCGGCAGACAACCCCGTGACGGTGGGGATGGGCTGCGTCACAAAGCCCGGCTGCAGGGCAAAATTCTTGGCGAACTGAAAGCCCCCAAAGTAAACGGAGCGGCCCGAGATACCCGTGCGCGTGGTGCTGTCACCCAGTCGCAGCGTGCTGTTGCTGTCCAGGAAATTCCGGGTGTAGGTGGTCTCCAGCCGCCGCCACGAGGCATTCAGGGTGGGGTCCTGGCTGACGAGGTTGCGGCCAACGTAGCTGCTGGTCACCAGGCCCCATTGCCCCGAAAACCCGAGCTCCGTCAAGGCGCCCAGATCCTTGGCGTGCAAGTCATCGCTGCCCGCAATGCGGCTGCGGCTGGTGGTGTAGTTCAGGTCGTAGTTGGCAAAGACGGCGGGAATGGTGGGCGACAGCGGGGGACGCAGTGCGGCTTCCTGCGTCAGGCGCACGGCGTTGAAGGCGGCCGGCGAAAACACCAGGTCGACCGACTGGGTGGCAAAGTTGAGCCGTGCTTCAAACCCCGGAATCGCCGAAAGCGGGTACCACTGCTGTCCCTGAAACTGGATGTCCTGGGCGCTGGGTTGGTGGTTCAGGCGCCACTCGTCAAAGGCGTCTGACGGCGCATACAAAATGCCGTTGCGCTCGAGCAGGGTCCAGACGCCGCCTTTGGTGCTGTTGATGAACACTTCCAGCGGAAGCAGCCGGTCATTGGCTGACCGGGCATTGGCCGGAACGTTGGACGGCGGCGTGGTTTGGACTTGCGCAGCGGCGCCCGTGCAGAGGCTTGCCAGGACAAGGCAGGCGCGCACATGTGAAAGCCGGCAACGCCCCCTTGTCATACCGTGCTGGATCAGGGCAGCGTGATGCTGGTCGTCAGGTTCTGCCCGTCGTCGAACGTCACGACCAGCTGCGCCGGGCCCGCGGCGACGGCTTTGTCGCTCCGCAGGCTGATGGTTTTGCTCGCGCCAGGCAGGATGTAGCTGCCGCCCTCAAAGCGGGCGAGCGCCTGGTCGCCGCGCATGACCGCGGCCTCGCGGATCTGCGCATAGGCGGTGCCGGTGTTGCTGCACTGCAGGTTGACGGTTTTGGCGTCTGCACGGCCGGTGTTGCAGTTCATCTGGCGCTTGGCGGCCGGTGGCGTGATAAAGACAGGCATGCTCAGGGCCAATGCAATGGGGACCTGAATGCCCGATGCGGGCAGGGCTTCCGGCACTTCGCGGATGATCATGCGGTAGGTCAGCTGCCGGCTTGCATCCGCCGGTTTCAGCAAGGCCAGCCGCACCACCTGCCTGGCCTTGGGGGCCAGCTTGATGATGGGAGGGGCCAGAATCAGGTCTTCGGTGAGCACCAGCTCATCGGTCCCATCCGGTTTTTGGCTCCAGGTATTGATGTCGGCCTGCAGCACGACTTCGGTATCGGCTTCGTTGGTGAGCGTCACGGCGATGGCCCGGTCGCGGGGTGTCATGTAAAGCCGAACGGGCGTCACGGAAAACACACCGGCAACGGCAGGGGCCCAAGGGGCCATGAGACTTAGCAGGAGGAGGTAGCTGACAAGGTGAAGGCGGCTTCGGCGCGGCAGGACGTTCATCCTCAGAAGGATACCAGCATCTCAACAGGGCCCGAGCGGCCATCCGCACTGGCCAGACGTATGGAAGTCAGGGTGCCGTGGTCGTCTTCAACGCGGGAGCGCGCCTGCGTTGGCAGCGCCGTGCCTTCGGTATTCACCGCGTAGAGCCGGCTCTCAAAAGCCCAGCCCTCGTCCCCCTCATCGTCGGTTGCGGCAAACTGGCGCTGGTCATCGAGGCGGCAGGTCAGGCCGGCGACCCGATCAGCGCGGGACAGCTCGCTGCGGCAATAGTCCGGCAGCAGGGAGTCCCGGGCCGGCCGATAGCCGGGCATGAACCTGCTGGTGCTGGGGGGGGTGGTGCTGGTGGTTGTGCGTGCTGCAATCTCGACAAACACGTTCGTCGTGCACCGCACCTGGACCGAAGAACTGGTCGTACCTGAATCGCTCGCGCTGGTGCAGCTGTTGCCGCCGGCATTGTTCAGCGTGATCTGCACGCCGAACTGTCCACTGGCGCCACCCGCAAAGCCGCTTGCGGCCGCCAGCATCAGCGAAACCCCGAGGATGAGCTTGTTGGACATATGCATTGGCGCCGGGAGCGGGCGATCCTGCTGTTTTATATCAAGTAGTAGCCTGGCAGATCAGCTTAGTAGGTGATGGTCAGGGTACGCTGTTTGTTGCCCGAACCGCTGTTGGTACAGACGCCGCCGGCGGTCGCACATTTACCGGCCTGATCTGCCGCGATGGAGCCGGTCACGGTGTAAGCCTGTGCAGCGCCGGAGCCGGTGGCACCCGATCCGCTCAGTGCCAGCGTGTAGGCGAGGTCAACGGCGGCATCAGTGATCGAGGTGGAGTCCAGGGCGAGGGTATAAACCAGGTCTTTCGTGCACTGGACCGTGAAGCCGCCTGCGGTGGTTTGCGCTTGGGCACCGGTCTGGAACGAGGTGTAAGTGAAGGCAACGTCCGAGGTTTTGGCGTACTTGCAGGTGCCGGTCAGGCTGATGGACACATCGAACTGGCCGGAAGCGGTGGCAGCCTGAACGGGCAGGGTTGCAACGCTGACAAGGGCCAGGGCAAGCAGTGCGAGAAGTTTTTTCATGAGAATCTCCTGGTGGATGAGGCGAAAATAAGAAGGACCGAATCTGTATGTGACTGAACTGTAACTAGACATTTCACAATTCACCAGTGCAGGAGCCGCTAAAACCCGCTTATGTCGGGAATTTGTCACGTTAGACCGTTGAAATTATTGGGTTTATGCCAAATTACGACAGAACGGGCCGGCGCCAGGAGTTGTAAATAATCCCCAACTCCATTCACATCACCCAGATTCTGCCATTCAACCTGTAACAAGATAATTACATTTAATCCTGACCATGCACAAACAAACCTTGTCCTTTCAAGCCGAAGTTGCCCAGCTTTTGAACCTGGTCACGCATTCGCTGTATTCGAATCCCGACATCTTTTTGCGCGAACTGATCTCCAATGCCTCCGATGCCTGCGACAAGCTGCGCTTTGAGGCGCTCAATGACGCCGCCCTGTATGAATCCGATTCCGAGCTTCAGGTGCGCCTGCGCTACAACAAGACCGCCAACACCCTGACCATTACGGACAACGGCATTGGCTTGTCCGAGCGCGAGGCGATTGACAACCTCGGCACGATTGCCAAGAGCGGGACGCGCGAATTCATGGCCCGGCTGTCGGGTGACCAGAAAAACGACGCGCAGCTGATCGGGCAGTTCGGCGTGGGTTTTTATTCCGGCTTCATCGTGGCCGACCGGATCACCGTGGAAAGCCGCCGTGCGGGCCTGCCGGTGAACCAGGGCGTGCGCTGGAGCAGCGATGGCACCGGCGAGTTCGAGGTGAGCGAGATGGAACGCGCCGAACGGGGCACCAGCATCACCCTGCACCTGAAAGAGGACGCACACGACTACCTGAACGCCTGGAAGCTCAAGGCCATCATCAGCAAATACTCCGACCACATCTCGCTGCCCATCCTGATGCAGAAAGAGGAGTGGAAGGAAGGGGAAGACGGCCAGCCCGGCGAGATGATCGTCACGGGTGACTGGGAAACCGTCAACCAGGCGGCCGCACTCTGGAGCCGGGCCAAGAAAGACATCACGCAGGAACAGTACGACGAGTTTTACAAGCAAATCAGCTACGACAGCCAGGCGCCGCTGGCCACCACCCATAACCGCGTGGAAGGCGGGACCGAATACACCCAGCTGCTGTTCATTCCGGCCAAGGCGCCCATGGACATGTTCAACCGCGACAAGGCCGCGGGCGTGAAGCTCTATGTACGGCGCGTCTTCATCATGGACGACGCGCAGGCGCTCATGCCGACCTACCTGCGGTTTGTGAAGGGCGTGGTGGACTCCGCGGATCTGCCCCTGAATGTGTCACGCGAGCTGTTGCAGGAAAGCCGCGCCGTCAAGGCGATTCGCGAAGGCAACACCCGTCGTGTGCTGTCCATGGTGGAAGACCTGGCCGCCAATGACGCCGAGAAGTTCAAGACCTTTTATGCCGAATTTGGCGCCGTCCTCAAGGAAGGCCTGGGTGAGGATTTTGTCAACCGCGAGCGCCTGGCCAAGCTGCTGCGCTTTGCCAGTTCGACCACCGACACCGTCAGCGTGAGCTTTGCCGACTACAAGGCCCGCATGAAGGAGGGGCAGGACGCGATCTACTACATCACGGCCGACACCCTGGCCGCCGCGAAGAACAGCCCGCAACTCGAGATCTTCCGCAAGAAAGGCATCGAGGTCCTGCTGATGGCCGACCGCGTGGACGAGTGGGCGCTGAACTACCTGCACGAATTCGACGGCACGCCGCTGCAGTCGGTGGCCAAGGGGGCGGTGGACCTGGGCAAGCTGCAGGACGAAGACGAAAAGAAAGCCGCCGAGGAGGCGCAGACCCACTTCAAGCCCATTCTCGACAAGCTCAAGGAAGCCCTGAAAGACAAGGCCAAGGATGTGCGCGCCACCACGCGCCTGGTCGACTCACCCGCCTGCCTGGTGGTGCAGGATGGCGACATGTCCACCCAGCTGGCCCGCATGCTCAAGCAGGCCGGCCAGACCGTGCCGGAGGTCAAGCCGATCCTGGAGGTCAACGCGCAGCATCCGCTGGTGAAAAAGCTGGAGGCCGGTGAACACTTTGACGATCTGGCCCACATCCTGTTCGACCAGGCCTTGCTGGCCGAGGGCGGCATGCCGGAAGACCCGGCCGCGTACGTGCGGCGTGTCAACGCGTTGCTGGTGTAAGGCCGGCATCCATGCCGGCCAAGGTCCTGGTGGAACCGGTCGGCCCGTTGACGGTGTGGGGGCGGGGGCTGGAAAGTAGAGTGGGCTTATTCCACCTTGCCGATGCGCTTGACGACCTCGGCCATGCGCTTGGCATCTTCCTGCACGTACTTCTCGAAGTCCGGGCTGTCCTGGTACAGCACCGGGCTGCCCGCACCCAGAATCACCTCCTTGACCCGGGCGTCCTGTGCGGCGGCTTTCGCGGCGGCGCGCAGGCGCTGGGCAATCGGCTCCGGCGTGGCCTGCGGTATGAACAGCCCCGACCATTGCGCGTACTCGGCATTGAAGCCGACGTCTTTCAGGCTGGGCACCTCGGGCAGCGTGCTCAGCGCGCTGTTGCCCCAATGCGCCAGCACGCGCAGTTTGCCGGCCTTGACCTGCTGCAGCACCGTGGCCGGTCCCGAAGAGACCGCATCAATCTGGCCGCCCAGCAACGCCACCACGGCCGGTCCGGCGCCGGTGAACGGCACGTGCGTCAGTTTCACGCCGGCGGTTTGCGCCAGGATTTCCATCGGCACATGCATGGTGCCGTAGTTGCCCGATGAGCCGTAGTTGATGGCGCCGGGGCGTTTTTTGGCATCGTCAATGAACTGCTGCGCGGTCTTCCAGGGCGCATCGGCGCGCACGGCCAGCACGGTGGGGTCGGCCGTGAAGCGGGCAATCGGCCGCAGGTCGGACAAGGAGAACATGGCGGCCCGGCCCAGCAGGGTGTCGGCCTCGGGAATGACGGTCAGCGACGACAGCGCCAGCAGGACGGTGTAGCCGTCGGGTTTGGCCTTGGCGGCCATGCCCATGCCAATGCCGCCGCCGGCGCCCGCCCTGTTTTCGATCACCACCGGCTGCCCCAGCTCCCGCGACATCGCTTCAGCCACCGGCCGCGCCACCAGGTCGGCCAAGCCGCCGGGCGGGAAGGGCACGATCATGGTGATGGGTTTGGTGGGCCAGGCACCCTGCGCCGCGCACCACCCGGCTGCAGACATGAGAAGGCTGGCGAGCAACAGCGACCGACGTTTCATGCAGTGCTCCTTGTAGACCGGCAACCCCGACAGGTTCGGGGACCCAATGGAAGCATGCTAACGGCCGCCCGCGGTCTGGGCCTCATCGCAATCCCTAGGCGCCTGACGGCCGCCTAGGCTATCAGCGGCGTCTCCTGCATCGCTTCCGTCTGCTCTTCCAGCATGTCGACCTGGCCTTTCCAGTAGTCGCTGGAGCCAAACCAGGGGAAGTTGATGGGAAAGATCGGGTCGTGCCAGCGCTGGGCCAGCCAGGCGCTGTAATGAACCAGCCGCAGCGTGCGCAGCGGCTCGATCAGTGCCAGCTCACGCCGGTCGAATTCGCGAAATTCCTCGTAACCGTCCACCAGGGCGCCCAGTTGCCGGGTGCATTGCCCGCGGTCACCCGACAGCAGCATCCACAAGTCCTGCACGGCGGGGCCCGTGCGCGCGTCGTCCAGGTCGACAAAATGCGGGCCGGCGCCGGGCAGGCCCTCGGGTGTCCACAGGATGTTGCCGGGGTGGCAGTCGCCATGCAGGCGCAGCTGCTTCACGTCGCCCACGCTTTCAAACACGGTCTGCGCCACCAGCATCGCTTCTTCAAAAGCCTTGCGCCAGCGCGACTCCATGTCCAGGGGCAAATAACCATGGGAGCCGTGAGAACCGTGGGCGCCGCCCGCCAGCAAAATATCGCGTGAGGCGTAGCCAAAGGTTTGCAGGTTCAGCGCGGGCCGGTGCGTGAACGGCTGGGCGCTGCCCACCGTGTGGATGCGTGCCAGAAAACGGCCTATCCATTCCAGCACTTCAGGCGTGTCGAGTTCGGGCCGGCGCCCGCCGCGGCTGGGCGAGACGCTGAAGCTGAAGCCGCCAAAATGGTGCACCGTACGGCCGTCCAGCACCAGGGGCCCGATCACCGGGATCTCGGCGGCCATCAGTTCGGCGGCAAACGCATGTTCCTCGGCAATCTGCGCATCGCTCCAGCGCCCGGGCCGGTAAAACTTGACGACCACAATGTCGCCGGCCAGGTCATCGGGGCCGACTGTGTTCTCCAGATGGACCTGGTAGACCCGGTTTTCATAGCTGGACAGCGCCATCAGGCGTCCATCGCCGGCCAGGCCCACGCTGGCCAGTGCATCGAGCACCAGGTCCGGCGTCAGGGTCTCGTAGGCATGAACCGCGTGTTGCGTCGGCGCAGCCGTGTTTTTTTCAGTCATGACCCATTGTCGGCGCAGATGGTGGCTTGCTGCACGGTGCGGGCCGCTGATCCGCGTCGGGAGAGGGCAAATTTTCTAAACCGCTTTGAACCCGGGAGAGGTGAGCGGTATCCGCTATCAAACAATAGGCAATAGGAATAGGCGTTCGCCTCGCCCCGAGCTGCCGGGCGGTTGATTGGCCCACGCGCCTTCCCTGGCGAAAGGGCCGGCGGATCGGGGGGGTGGACCAGAGAGCTGTCGGACCCTGAACGAAAACGGCCCGCCGGTCATTGACCGGCGGGCCGAGGTGCTGGCCGGGCGGCGCAGTTCGCCCAGCCGCCAACCTGGAGGGGCTTACTTCAGCGTCAGGGTCACGTCGATGTTGCCGCGCGTGGCGTTGGAGTAGGGGCAGACCTGGTGGGCAGCGTCCACCAGCGCCTGTGCCGCGGTGGGGTCCATGCCGGGCAGGCTGATGTCCAGGCGCACGGCAATGCCGTAGGCGTTGGGGATTTTGCCGAGGTCGACGCTGGCATCAATCGACAGGTCTTGCGGGAGGGTGATTTTCTGCATGCCGGCCACTGCCTTCATGGCGCCGATGAAGCAGGCTGAATAGCCGGCGGCAAACAGCTGCTCGGGGTTGGTGCCGGTGCCGGAGGTGCCGGGCGAGCTCAGCGTGACGTCCAGGCGGCCGTCGTCGGTCCTGGATTTGCCGTCACGGCCGCCGGTGGTATGGGCGTGGGCGGTGTAAAGGACTTTTTCGAGTTTCGTGGTCATGGTGCTTCCTTGGAAAAATGCCCCGGAATGAGGCGGGTTGGGTTGAAAACGGGGGAATATTCTTGAGGCGGGAGATCGGCAACGCCCTTACGCCACCAGCCGCTGGCGCAGAGCCTGCACCTGCTGTGTCAGGGCCATCAGCTCGGGGATGGAGCACTGGCTGGCGCTCAGGATGCAGCCGGGAATTTTGGCGGCCCTGGTTTTGAGCTTGCGACCCGCGGCGGTCAGGGTGATGTGTACGCGCCGCTCGTCTTCCACGGCACGAATGCGGGAAATCAGGCCCGACGACTCCAGGCGCTTGAGCAGGGGCGTGAGCGTGCCCGAATCCAGGTACAGCCGCTGGCCAAGTTCCGAGACCGTCAGGCCGTCCTGCTCCCACAGCACCAGCATCGTCAGGTACTGCGGATAGGTCAGCCCCAGCTCGTCAAGCAGCGGCTTGTACAGCTTGGTCATGGCCAGCGAGGTGGAATACAGCGCAAAGCACAGCTGGTTGTCCAGTAGCAGCATCGCGTCGGCTGATGGGGTGGCGGTTTTGTTGGGCATGGCTGAATTATACCGCGCAATTAAATTGCGTGCAAGTTAATTGACTGAAAGATGCTTCGGCGATGTTTCAGCGGCTTTAAGTTGCTTTGATACGGACTGGGTCACGCAACGCCAGCTTTTGCAGGTACGCAGTGTGTTCGGCCTGCAAGTCCAGGTGCAGCCTTCCAAAAAGAAAAGGCTTCAAAACCGAAGTTTTGAAGCCTTAGAGGCTTTGCTCAGCGCAAGGCTGAGACAGCTGGTTTGCAACGGCATCTCTGCCGTTGACTGGGTTTGCGGGGTTTAGTAACCGCCGCGGCCACCGCCGCCACCGCCATAACCACCACCACCACCGCCGGAACGGCCACCGCCGCCGCCGTAGCCACCGCCACCAGAGCGATCGCCACCGCCGCCGTAGCCGCCGCCACCACCGAAGCCGCCGGTGCGGGGAGGGCGTGCCTCCATGGGACGGGCTTCGTTCACCGTGATGCTACGGCCGCCCAAGGACTGGCCGTTCATGCCGGCAATTGCGGCTTGCGCTTCGGCATCGCTGCCCATTTCGACGAAACCAAAGCCTTTGGAGCGACCCGTGTCGCGTTCCATCATGACTTTGGCGCTGGTGATGGAGCCGAAAGCGCCAAAAGATTGTTGCAGATCTTCGTCGCGCACCGTGTAAGGCAGGTTGCCGACGTAAAGTTTATTGCCCATGGGGACTCCTCAAAAAACACATAAAAACAAAGCGATGGGGTCCCGAAAGCACAACAAACCCAAAAAGTACGCCGTAGCGCGCGAAACTGACCGATCACCTAACCTGTGCGGGTGTTTTGCAACCCGTACTGCTCGATTATGCGCCCAGAACCGCCGGAGCGCCTTTTTTCATCCTTTCTCCCTGCGGGCGTCATGCCGGCGCGCACGCCGGTCGGGTGCCTGCGCTAAAAGGGCTTTGCACCGCGGCGGATAAGGCCCGGACCGCCCCACTAAAATTGGAGCCATGCAAACCTCCAGCACCGCGCGCGCCGCAAAACCTTCAAAAGGCACTGGAAAGCCTGCGCCCGCTGCGCAGGTCATTGAAGAGCTGCGCCCAGGGCAGTCGATTGAACTGCTCAAGGAGCTGCACATCCTCACGCGCGAGGGCAAGCTCAACCAGGACACCCGGCGCAAGCTCAAGCAGGTTTACCACCTCTACCAGTTCATCGAGCCCCTGCTCAATGAGGTGTCGGCCACCCATCCGGCGCCCACCCTGGCCGACCATGGGGCCGGCAAGTCCTACCTGGGTTTCATCCTCTATGACCTGTTTTTCAATGTCGCGCACCAGGGCCGCAAGGATGCCGGGCACATCTACGGCATTGAAACCCGCGCCGAACTGGTCGACAAGTCCCGCGCCTTGGCTGCACGGTTGGGCTTTGAACGCATGTCGTTTTTGAACCTGAAAGTCGCGGAAGCCACCACGTCGGCCGACTTGCCCGAGCGCATTGACATCGTGACAGCCCTGCATGCCTGCGACACGGCCACCGACGACGCCATTGCCTTTGGCCTGGCCAAGCATGCGCGGCACATGGTGCTGGTGCCGTGCTGCCAGGCCGAGGTGGCGGGCGTGCTCAAGAAGAGCCGGGCGCTGAACCTGGCCAAGACCCCGCTGGCCGAGCTGTGGCGGCACCCGCTGCACACGCGCGAGTTCGGCAGCCAGATCACCAACGTGCTGCGCTGCCTGCAGCTCGAGGCCAACGGCTACCAGGTCACGGTGACCGAGCTGGTGGGCTGGGAGCATTCAATGAAAAACGAACTGATCCTGGCCAGCCTGCCCGCCACGCCCAGCGCGGCCAAAACCCGTGCAGCCCAGGCGCGCCTGCAGGAGGTTTTGCAGACCCTGGGGCTGGACGAGCTGACGGCGCGTTTTGCGGTGACCGCGCAAACCGCCGCCGTAGCTGCCTGAGCGCTCCAGCCGCCTGGCCGCCTACCCCGCAGGCGCGTCCAGGCCCCGGTGTGCGGCCGCCAGCAGGCGCAGGGCGCCAATCACTTCGGCCTGGGCAACGGTGGGAGCCATGTCGGCGCGCAGGCTCATGCCGACCAGTTCCTCGGTGCCCGCCATGCTCACGGGCAGGGTCGCCAGCAGGCCGCTGTCCAGGTCCTGCTGCACCGCGCCACGGGGCGAAAACCAGACCGCATCGCTGCGCACGGTGTAATTGCGCGCCCCGGTCACTGACAGCGTTTCCACCGTGCGCACCAGCTGGCCCAGGCCGCGCGTCAGCAAAAAACTGTCGGCCGTGTGCCGGATCGCCGTGCCCTGCGTGGGCAGGATAGCCGTGAAAGCTGGCAGGTGCGCCAGCGCATCGGAGCGCAGGGCAGCGTCCCGGATCAGCGGGTGATCGGGCCGCACGGCCAGCACCAGCGGGTCGGCATACAGATGCTCGAAGGTCAGGCCCACCATGTGGGCCGGCTCGGCAAAGCGGCCAATCACCAGATCCAGCTCGCGCTGGCGCAGTTGCGTGAGCAGGGCCGGATTCGGCGCGGTATGGATGCGCAGGCTGCAAGCCAAGCCCACCAAGCCCGCCGGGCGGCTGACGCGGCTCGCCGCATCCAGTTGCAGCAGCAGCGCGGGCATGAGCTGCGGCGCCACCGTGGGCAGCACGCCCAGCGTCACCACTTCGCTGCCGTGCGGGCGGGTGGGCGCGACGCTGGCCACCGCTTCGCGCAGCGCACTCACGCTGGCTCCGGCGTGGCGCGCGAAGGCATCGCCGCTTCGCGTCAGCACCGCGCCACGGCGGCCCCGCTCAAAGAGGCGCACCGCCAGCAGGGCCTCCAGTTCTTTCAGCGTTTTGGAAACGGCCGGCTGCGTGATCGACAGCACCCCCGCCGCTTTCTGCAAACTGCCATGCTGGGCCACCGCCAGAAAGCACTGCAAATGCCGGAATTTAATGCGCTCGTCAATCATGCGTAACTATAGCCATTGGTTATGGAAAAGTGCAATAAATATCAATATACATAACCATTGATATTGACTAAAGTCATCCATCACTTGAAACAGGAGACCCCATGAGCAGCGACCTTCAAACCAGCTATCTCGCCCCGCGTGACTGGGCCGCCCACCCATCCCACATTTACCCGTACTACAAATCAACCTTGCTGCGCGGCCCCAAACAACCCCTGGTGCCCATCAAGCTGGCGCTGGCCCAGCTGAATGCGCCGGTCTATGGCAGCGATCAACTCGGCCCGCTCGACCATGACCTGACCAAAAATGCGGTGAAAAACGGCGAGCCGCTGGGTGAACGCATCATCGTCACCGGCCGCGTCATGGACGAAGACGGCCGCCCCGTGCGCAACACGCTGGTCGAAGTCTGGCAGGCCAATGCCGCCGGCCGCTATGTGCACAAGGTGGACCAGCACAACGCGCCGCTGGACCCCAACTTCCTGGGTGCCGGCCGCTGCATGACAGACGGCGACGGCCGCTACACCTTCATGACCATCAAGCCCGGCGCCTACCCCTGGGGCAACCACCCCAACGCCTGGCGGCCGCAACACATTCACTTCTCGCTGTTCGGCGACTACTTCGCCAGCCGCCTGGTGACGCAGATGTATTTTCCGGGCGACCCGCTGTTTGCCTACGACCCGATGTACCAGGGCGTGCCGGCCGACTCGCGCGAACTGATGGTGGCCAAGTTCAGCCTCGACGTCACCCAGCCCGACTTTGCGCTGGGTTATGTGTTTGACATCGTGCTGCGCGGCCCCCGGGCCACCCGTTTCGAATAAGCAGGAACATCAGGAATAGCAGGAACACGACCATGAGCCAACTCAAACAGACCCCCTCGCAAACCGTCGGCCCCTTCTTTGCCTACGGCCTCACACCCACGCAATACGGCTACGACCTCAAAAGCCTGTTCACCCCGGTGTTGGCCCAGCCAAACGCGCAGGGCGAACACATCCGCATCACCGGCCAGGTGTTCGACGGCGCAGGCCAGAGCGTTCTTGACGCCATGGTCGAAATCAGCCAGCCCGACGCCAGCGGCCAGCCCGTCGCTTCAGTGGCCGATGCCCAGGCCAAAGGCTTCACCGGCTTTGGCCGCTGCGGCACCGGCACCCTGCCGGACAACCACTTTGCCTTTGACACCGTGAAGCCCGGTGCTGCCGCCCCGGGGCAGGCGCCATTCATCAATGTCTGCGTCACCATGCGCGGCCTGCTGGTGCACACCTTCAGCCGCATTTATTTTGACGATGAAGCCGCTGCCAACAGCCAGGACGCCGTGCTGGCCAGCGTGCCCGCCGAGCGCCGCGCCACGCTGATTGCCAAGCGTGAGATGACCGGCGCCGGGCCGGTTTACCGCTTTGACATCCACATGCAGGGTGAGAAGGAAACGGTTTTCTTCGACCTTTGACGGAGCGTTTTGAAAGGGTGGTGCCGGGACGCGGCTGGCGGCGGGAGCCACCGGGAACACTGGCAAGCGCAGCGCCGCCCCTGCTGCCTCTGCCTCTGCATCTGCATCTGCCTTTACCTGAGGCGGTTTAAGGTTTTTTTAGGGTTGCCGTAGGCATTTTTTAGCAATGCCGGCAGGCGCATCTTTCTAGACTTTGGCATGGTTTTTCGGTACTGCTGGCGCGTGGCGCTACGCCGGGGAGCCTCCAAGCAGGCAGTCGCCTGAGAAAGAAAAGCCCCATGAACATCACCCCCCAGGAAATGCTACAGGTCGCCGCGCAGGATGCGCCGCGCCTGGACCTGTACGCCGGCATTCACAAGGCCTTGCGCGCACTGATGGCCGATACCCTGCTGGCGCTGGGCCGCACGGACACCGACGATGCGCTGGAGCTGGCCCAGGCCAGCCAGCGGGTGATGGAATTGCTGGATTTTTGCGCCTCGCACCTTCAGCACGAGAACGCGTTCATTCACGCGGCCATGGAGGCGCGCGCCCCCGGTGCCAGCGAGGCCATCGCCCATGAGCACGAGGAGCATGAGCGGCACATTGGCGAGCTGAGCGGCCTGGCCTGTGCCCTGCTCAAGCTGGAGGCGAAGCAGCGCGCCGGCGCGGCGCTGGAGCTGTACCGGCAACTGGCACTGTTCATCGCCGACAACTTCCAGCACATGCATGTGGAGGAAACGGCCCATAACGCAGTGCTCTGGTCGCGCTACACCGACGCCGAACTGGCCGAGCTCCACGCCGCCCTGGTCGCCTCCATCCCGCCGCAGGAAATGATGTACGTCGTGCGCTGGCTGGTGCCCTTCATGAACCCGGCCGAGCGCATCGCCATGATGGCCGATATGCGGGCGCACGCACCGGCGCCGGCTTTTGCCGCGGCACTGGACACTGTCAGGCCGCACCTGAGCGACCGGGAGTGGGCCAAGCTCACCCGCGGCCTCGGGCTGCCGACTGCATAGGGGCAGGCTCAGGTCGCCACCTCTGCCAGCACCAGCGGACGCTGCACCGCCAGCCTGAAGCGGCCCCGTCCGGTTTTCTCGATGCGGATGTGCGGGCCGTGCTCCGCCAGGCGGCGTTGCAGCAGCAACAGGCGCGCTTCGAGGTTGTCGGTCACGTCAGGCAGGTGAATGGCCGGGTCCAGCCGCAGCTCGCGGTTGGAAAACTCGGTCCGGCCCAGCCGGACATGGTCGGTCACCAGCTTCCAGAAGATCGCGCCCGCCACGCCCTTGATCAGGTAGCTGTCGTTGACAAACACGCTGTCGTTGCTCTGGAAGCGCCGCAGCTGCAGGGCCGCACCACCTGCCTTGGCGCCAGGGCCTTCCGCCTGCCGGTTCCCCGCTGCCGCCGGCGGTGCGGCGTCCGCCAGTTCGGCGGCCTCCGGACCGGCCTGCATCAGGTCGATGGCCGCCCCCAAGTGACCGGCCAGCGCGACCAGCGCGTCTTCTTCTTCAAAGCCAAACTGCAGGTCGTTCGGGCTCTCGGCAAACAGCACGCCCAGCAGCCGGCCGACAGAAACGATGGGCGCCGCCACCTGGCTGTGCGGCTCGGCCAGGCCCGGGTAGGGAATGTCGGTCTCCAGCATCAGCTCAGGCGCGCTGGCGCCCAGGCCGGTTTTAATGGCCCGGTTGTAGGCGTAGGCGTTGCTCATGTGCACGATGCGAACCGGGGTGCGTTCCCGCGCGGCCACGCCAATCACGCCCTGGCCCATTTCAATTTCCGAGCCCACACCCGATGTGGCATAGCCGCAGCTGGCCACGGTGTAGAGCCGCTGGGTGGCCGGATCCAGCATCAGCACCATCGCATGCTGAATGCCCACAAAATCGGTCAACGTCGCCAGCGCGGCATTGAGCAGCTCCCCCAGCCCGGTGCAGCGCGACAGCCGCTCGCTGCCGCGGCGCAGCCCGGTCAGCATGCTGGCGCGCGGTGGGGCGGCGGGCAGGGGCTCGCCGGCAATGCACTCGATCGCCTGCACTTCGTAGATGTCCGAGCCCTGCAGCCTGAACACGCCCGCCATGCCGCTGTGCGACGCGATGCCGGCCAGCTGGGCCTTCATGCCCTCAAATACCGGGCCTTCGGTTTCGGTGCGCAGGTAGCGAATGTGCATGCGGAAAAACGCCGCCGTGACCGGGTGCAACACCAGCACCGTGGCGTAAGGATTGGCCAGGATGTTTTTGCGCGTCTTGTTGAAGAACTGGAAAGACAGCGCCACATGGCGTTCGTCCACATAAAACACCTGCGAGATATAGGCCACATTGGGCGTGCCGTCCAGCGCGCAGGTGGCCATGACGGCCGGGATGGCGCCCTCCAGGCAGGGGCGTATGTCCGCCAGGCAGGGTTCCGGGGCCAACTGCGCCGATTGAGCTGCGTTCATGACGGACTCCCGGGGCCATGGGGCAGCGGCGCACCGGCTTGGGGGCCGGGCGTCTGGTCAAACGCCTGCGCCGGCTCAAAGCTGATGGCCACCAGGTCATCCAGCCGGCGCGCCAGCATGGCCCGGGTAAACACCGGCGCGTAACCGACCCGCTGGATTTCTTCTTCCATGGACGCCACATAGCAGTCCAGCGCCGGCTCGTCCGAGGCCTCGGCGCAGCGGATGCGCGCACTCGCGGCCTTGACCTGGACCGTGCGGTGCGAACTCGGCTCGGAAAACACCACGGCGATGCGTCCGGTGCTGGCAATGTCCTGGATCAATTGCCGCGACTGCTGCCGCGACAGATACACCGTGATGCTGTGCCCAGCCGGCGCAATCGCGCAGCCCACCGCCCGCATGATGCTGGGCCGCATCTCGAGGCTGCAGGCGCTCACGATGACGGACACGCCCTTGCCCATCATGGTGACGAGCTCTGGCGGCAGCAGCGGCGCCGGTGTATCGGGCATGGCAGCGTTCATGCGGCCAAATTGTAGGGGCGTTGAGGTGCGACCCCCTGCAGATCGTGAACAGGCTCTTAGTTGCGAAACCGCTTGCGCGTCAGCACCAGCGCAATCCAGAAGCCCGCCGCCGCATAAAACACCAGCAGCGCCAGATGCTGCAGTCCCTGCGCCGGCCACTGGCCCAGAAACAAGGGGCGCACCAGCTCCACCGCCGCCGTCAGCGGCAGCCAGTCCGAGATCACCCGCATCACGCCCGGCAACTGGTCGCGCGGGAAAAACACGCCGCTCAGGAACATCGTTGGCGTGAGAAACAGCGTGAAGTAGTAGGTGAAAAAGTCATAGCCCTTGGCCAGTGCGTTGAAGATCAGCGCAATACTGGAGAAGGTAATGCCCACCAGCCCGAGCAGCGGCCAGGCCAGCAGCAGCATGGGGCTGTGGCTGATGCCCAGCGCCAGCATCACCACCAGGATGATGGTGGTGGTGAACAGCGACTTGAAGGCAGCCCACAGCATTTCGGCAAACACCACGTCATCGAGCCGCACTGGCGCATTCATGATGCCGTCCCAGGTGCGCTGCACCTGCATGCGCGAAAACGCCGAATACAGCGCCTCAAACGACGCGGCGTTCATCGCACTCATGCAAATCGAACCGCTGGCCAGGAACAGGATGTAGGGTATGGCCGTGCCGTTGAGCTGCACCTGCCCGACCAGCGCGCCCAGCCCGTAGCCGAAGGCCACCAGCGTGATCAGCGGCTCGGCGATGTTGCCGACGAGGCTGGGAATGGCCAGCTTGCGCCAGACCAGCAGGTTGCGGCGGAAGACGGGCAGCCAGCGCGGGCTGATTTGCGGTGGCCTGAGCAGTGCCTGCCCTGCGGTCGGGGCGCCCGGTATGGCGGACATCAGCCTTCCTCCCTGATTTGGCGGCCGGTGAGCTTCAGGAACAGGTCCTCAAGATTGGCCGGGCGGTGCAGCGTGCGCAACTGCGGAAAGTCCGTCAGCGCGTTCAGCAGGCGCTTGGCATCCAGCGTGTAAAAGAACACCGTCTCACCGCTGACTTCGGTGCGCGCGGCCAGCGCTTTGAGGGGTGAATCGGCCAGCGCCAGGGCGCCGTTTCCATAAACCTCCACCACATCGGGTTCGAGGTTTTGCGCAATCAGTTCGCGCGGCGTGCCCTCGGTCATTTTCTTGCCGTGGTCCAGCACCAGCAGGCGGTTGCACAGGCGTTCGGCTTCGTCCATGAAATGGGTCGTCAGCAAAATCGATTTGCCCTGCTGAACCAGCCGCTGCAGGCGCTCCCACATCAGGTGCCGGGCCTGCGGGTCCAGGCCGGTGGTGGGCTCGTCGAGCATCAGCAACTGCGGGTCATTGACCAGCGCGCGGGCCAGGCTCAGGCGCCGCTTCATGCCACCCGAGAGTTCACTGAGCTTGGCATTGGCCTTGTGCGTCAGCGCGGCAAACTCCAGCAGCCGCGGAATCCGCTCCCGGATCACTGCGTCCTTGAGGCCGAAGTAGCGTCCGAACACCAGCAGGTTTTCCGCGCAGCTGAAATCCGGGTCCAGGCTGTCGAACTGGCTGACGATGCCCAAGCGCGCCTTGATGGCCAGCGCGTCCTGCGGCATCTGCAGCGTGCCTGCCGCATGACCGTTGGAATAATAGGAAACACTGCCGGCATCGGGGGCGGTCAGTCCCAGGCACATGCGTATGGTGGTGGTCTTTCCGGCGCCGTTGGGGCCTATGACCCCCAGGCATTCGCCCGGTGCGATGCTGAAAGACAGCTGGTTGACGACGATGGTGTCGCCGTAATGCTTGCTCAGGCCGGCGACTTCAAACAGGGGCTTGCTCATGCGGCCATTGTGCCCACTCTATAACCACACCCCCGTCCAGGCTCACTGCGTGTAGCCTGTTCCCCCCTCAAGGGGGCGGCGCCTGGGGCCGGCAAAGCCGGACCCGCGGCCCCCACTGGTGAAATACCCTACTGGGTTACGCCACTGAACTCTTGAACCAAGCATGAGCCGCGGGACTGGCTTTGCCAGACCGCAGGCGGGCGGCCCCCTCGGGGGGCAGCGACCCACACGAAGTGGGGGAGCGTGGGGGCTCAATCTTCGCCGTAGTCGTGGTCCGGGTGATTGACCGTGCCCAGCTTCCAGTAGCCGCGGCCCACGATGCGGCTGCGTTCCACGCCAAGTTCTTCAATGAGCAACTGGCGTATGCGGCGCATGGCGGCGGCTTCGCAGGCCAGGTAGATGCGGGCATCCGCGGCGGGCGCGCCGGCTTTGCGCAAGGCGGCTTCCAGCGCCTGGCCGGCCTGGGTGTTGTCGGCGCCGCGCGCCACCCAGCGTGCGTCCACTTTCGCGGCGCTTTGCAGCGGGCGCTCTTCGGTGCCATCGACCACTTCGACCAGCACCTTTGCCTGAGCGCTTGCGGGCAAGCTCGCCAGAATGGTTTCAAACGCGGGCAGGGCGCTGTCGTCACCTATCAGCACGTGCACGGGTGCGTCCAGCGCGAGTTTGTAGCCCGGGCCTGGCCCCATCAAAAACAGCACCTGGCCCGTCTGCGCCTGCGCGACCCAGGTGGACGCGGGGCCGTCGCCGTGCAGCACAAAGTCCACGTCGACTTCGTGCACGTCCGCACGCACGGCCAGCGGCGTGTAAGTGCGCATGGCCTTCGGCTTCGGGCCGTCGGGCAGTGGGCGGTCCGGCTCGGTCTGCCCAGGCTCGGGAAAAATCAGCTTCATATAGCTGGCTGGGTCGCCCACCTCAAAGCCTTCAAGCTCCGCGCCTTGCAAGGTGATGCGGCGCATCAGCGGGCTCAGGGTCTGCACGCGGGTGACCTGCACGCGGCGCGGCGGCCGGCGCTTGCGCGGCGCGGCCTCGGATACAGGGGCTGCGGCGGGGGTGGAGGGCGAAGTGGGTGTGGTGGACATGTGTCTTTCAGAGGAGCGGCGCATCGTGCGCTGCTTGAGGGAGAAACGGAGAAACGTTCTAATTGAGAATTATTATCATCTGATTGCAATGACCGGTGCTTTGCAGGGGCAAAGCGGGCCGGCGTCCTACCCGGGGCTGCGGGGCTTGTGCAGTAAAGTAAGCCCAAGCGGTGCCCAGGCGCCCAGCCTTGCGGCCGCCGTTCCCCTTTTCTCCCATTTCTCCCACTTCTACCTTCTGCGCTTATGACCACTTTCGGAACCCCTTTGTCCCCCCATGCCACCAAAGTCATGCTGCTCGGTTCGGGCGAGCTGGGCAAGGAGGTGCTGATTGCGTTGCAGCGCCTGGGCGTGGAAACGATTGCAATAGACCGCTACGACAATGCGCCCGGCCAGCAGGTTGCCCACCATGCGCGCACCATCACCATGAGCGACCCGGCTCAGCTCAAGGCGCTGATTGAAAAGGAAAAACCTGACCTGGTCGTGCCCGAGATCGAGGCCATCGCCACGGCCATGCTCGAGGAACTCGAAGCCGCTGGCACGGTGCGCGTGATCCCGACGGCCCGCGCCGCCCGCCTGACCATGGACCGCGAAGGCATTCGCCGGCTGGCCGCCGAGACCCTGGGCCTGCCGACCAGCCCCTATGTGTTTTGTGATTCGCTGCAGGAGCTGCAGGCCGCCATCGATTCAAAAATCGGCTACCCCTGCATCGTCAAGCCGGTCATGAGCTCCTCGGGCAAGGGCCAGAGCAAGATCGCCGGCCCCGCCGACGTGAAAACCGCCTGGGACTACGCCATGGCCGGTGGCCGCGTGAGCCACGGCCGGGTGATCGTCGAGGGCTTCATCGACTTTGACTACGAGATCACGCAGCTCACCGTGCGCGCCCTCGGCGCTGACGGCCAGGTGGAAACGCATTTTTGCGAACCGATTGGCCACATCCAGGTCAGCGGCGACTACGTGGAAAGCTGGCAGCCGCACCCCATGCGCGAGGCCGCCCTGCAAAAAAGCCGGGCCATTGCCAAAGCCATCACCGACAACCTGGGCGGCCAGGGTCTCTTTGGCGTCGAGCTGTTCGTCAAGGGCGACGAGGTGTGGTTCAGCGAAGTCAGCCCGCGCCCCCACGACACCGGCATGGTCACCATGGCCACGCAATGGCAAAGCGAGTTCGAGCTGCATGCGCGCGCCATCCTGGGCCTGCCGGTCAACACCGCGCTCAAGAGCCCGGGCGCCAGCGCAGTGATTTACGGCGGCGTGGACGCCCACGGCATTGTGTTTGACGGCGTGGCCGACGCGCTGCGCGTGCCCAACACCGACATTCGCCTGTTCGGCAAGCCCGAGAGTTTCGTCAAGCGCCGCATGGGCGTGGCACTGGCGTTTGATGCCGATGTCGAGGTGGCGCGTGCCAACGCCAAGCTGGCCGCGTCCCGGGTCAAGCCCCGGGTGGTGAAGGGCTGATGCATGCTGACAGGGCTGCGGTATGAGGCTGCGGTATGAACCTGTCTGAGCTCGTCGCCTGGGTGGACGACTCGTCGCTGCGCATCGTGCTGGCAGCCGGTGTCAGCGTTGTGCTGGCGCTGGTGGTGGCCCGCATCGGTGCCGCCATCGTGCTGCGCGTGACGCGTTCCATGCCGGTGCTGGCCAAAGTGGCGGAGCAATGCCGGTCCCCTGCGCAGTTCCTGCTGCCATTGATTGCCCTGCAGGTCGTGTGGCACAGCGCGCCCGATGCCTTCTCGCTGATCGGCGGAATACGCCATGCCAATGGCCTGTTACTGCTGGCCACCCTGACCTGGGCGGGCATGCGCGCGGCCCGCGGGGCAGCGCTGGGTGTGATTGGCTTGCATCCGGTCGATGTGGCTGACAACCTCAATGCCCGCCGCATCCACACGCAAACTCGCATGCTGGCGCGCACCCTCATGTTCGTCGTGCTGATGGCCGGGCTGGCCCTGATGTTGATGACCTTTCCCGGTGCCCGGCAGTTTGGGGCCAGCCTGCTGGCTTCGGCCGGTGTGGCGGGGCTGGTGGTCGGTATTGCCGCGCGCCCCGTCTTCAGCAACCTGATTGCCGGCTTGCAGATTGCGCTGGCCCAGCCCATCCGCATTGACGACGTCCTCATCGTCCAGGGCGAGTGGGGGCGGGTCGAGGAAATCACCGGTGCCTATGTGGTGCTGAAGATCTGGGATGAGCGGCGCATGATCGTTCCGCTGCAATGGTTTATTGAAAATCCCTTTCAGAACTGGACACGGAACAGCGCGCAAATCATCGGTACCGTGCTGCTGTGGGTGGATTACCGCATGCCGATGGAGCCGCTGCGTCACGCCGCACTGCAGGCCTGTGAAGCGGCTGCTGAATGGGACAAGCGGCTGTGCCTGCTGCAGGTGGTGGAGGCGGGGGAGCACAGCATGCAGTTGCGCTTGCTGGTCACGTCGGCCAACTCCAGCCTGAACTGGGATTTGCGCTGCAAGGTGCGCGAGGCGCTGGTGGATTTCATGCAGCGCGAGTACCCGCAATACCTGCCCCGCATGCGGGCCGAGTTGGCGCAAGCGCCGCAGCCAGGGCAGAACGCGGCGGGCGGGCTGGCCGGCTGAGCCAAAGCCCGCAGGCCCGCAGCCCAAGGCAGTCAGGCAACGCGGACAGGCAGGGCGCGCATGCGATGATCAAGGGCATCACGAAAGGTGATGGTTGAACCTAGAAACAGCAGTTGACCGCTCACAAACTTCAGGAAAGCCGCATGCCCATTGACTTTCCCCTCTTCGATCGCGTTCACCTTCTGGGTGACAGCGCTATGCGTCCGATTGCACCGTGCTCGACGCACCATGCGGCGTTGCTCCGCCTTGCGGGCAGTAGCCCACTGCGTTGTCACGCCTTGCCTGGCACGCCGATCACGGCGCACTCAGACGCATCCAACTGCCGTTTCTAGGTTGAACCCACCGGAGGATTTTGCATGGAACTGCGCCAACTGCGTTACCTGGTCCGGGTGATCGAGCTGGGCAGCATCAGCCGCGCCGCGCTGGACATGGACCTCGTGCAATCGGCATTGAGCCAGCAGATCAGCCGGCTGGAGAGCGAGCTGTCCACCCGTTTGCTCCAGCGCAGCCCCAAGGGCGTGACCCCGACCGAGGCCGGCATGGCGTTTTTCCGCGAGGCGCAACTGGTGCTGCGCCACGCCGAGCAGGCGGCGCGAGCGGCGCAGCAGTCGCGCCTGTCGGGCAGTGTCAGCGTGGGCATGGCGCCCACTACGGCCGCCGTGCTGGGCCTGCCGCTGATCCGCGCCATGCGTGAACGCTACCCCGATGTGCGCCTGCATATGGTGGAAAGCCTGTCGGGCCATCTGACGGCCATGCTCAATGCCCGCCAGCTGGACCTGGCCATGCTGTTCAACACCCAGGCGGGGCGCCGCTGGAGCGTGATGCCCCTGCTCGAGGAAAAGCTGTTTTTGATCCGGTCACGCCGCACGCTGGCGGGCAAACCCGCCGACCGCATCCGTGTGGCGCAGCTGGCGGGCTTGCCGCTGATACTGCCCACCGGCACGCACGGCTTGCGCAGCACGATCGAAAGTGCCTTTGCCCGGGCCAAATGCAAGCCCACGCTGGTGGCCGAAATCGACTCACTGGCCATGCTGATGGATGCGGTTGACAACGGCCTCGGCTGCACGCTGCAGCCCTGGGCCGCGGTGAGCCGGTTCACCGATGCGACGCAGCGCTTTCATCTGGCGCAAATCTCCGACCCCCTGGCGCGCCGCGTCAATTCACTGTGCAGCCTGTCGGACGACGAGCTGTCGCCCGCCGCCCTGGCGGCGCGCGTGGTGCTGGCCGATTGCGCGACCGAGGCCGTGCGCTCCGGCCGCTGGCTGGGCGCCCGGCTGGTGGACGCCTGAGGCCAACTCGGCGCGTTGCCATCACGATTGGTGATACCCCCATGCCGCCGACCCGCTAGGCCTGCCGGTGTTTTGGCGCTAAATTCCAGCGTGGCTGACAACCCGGCCGGGTGATCAACGCCGGCGGTCCCGGCGTCATGGGTGCCTCAGATGTATCGAGTGTCACAGGTGTCATTTCCTGGCGCCGTTCGCCGCGCTTCAGCTTCAATTACTACAAGGAGACCCGTCATGATGAGCCCTTCCATTTCCCGGCGTGTGCTGTTGCAGGCCGCCGGCCTGGGCGCCTCGGCGCTGGCCTTGCCGTATGCGCTGGGGCAGTCGGCATGGCCGTCGCGGCCGGTTCGCTTTGTGGTGCCGTTTGCACCGGGAGGCACTTCTGAAATCGTCGCGCGCTCGGTGGCCGCCGAGCTCAGCAAGCAGCTGGGGCAAAGTGTCTACGTGGAAAACAAGCCGGGCGGGGCGGGCACGGTGGCGATGCAGGAGGTGGCCAAGTCCCCGGCCGACGGGCACACCATCATCCTCGGGCATGTGGGCACGCTCGCCGTCAATCCCTACATGCTGAAAAACCAGCCCTATGACGTGAACAGGGATTTCATCCCGGTGACCCTGCTGGCCAAGGTGCCCAATGTCTTTGTGATCCATCCGGATGTACCGGCCAAAAACTTCCAGGAATTTGTCGCCTATGTGAAGAAAAACCCGGGTCAGCTCAATTACGGCTCGGCCGGCAATGCCAGCGCCGGGCATCTGGCCATGGAATATCTGAAGCTGGTCACCGGCATGTTCATCACGCACATTCCTTACCGCGGCACCGGCCCGCAGCTGACCGATCTGCTTTCGGGTCGTACCCAAGCCTCGTCAGCCGGCCTGCCGGCCCTGAGCGCGCACATCAAGAGCGGCAAGTTGCGCGCCATCGCGGTGGGCACCGCGCAGCGTATTTCCGGCCTGCCCGATGTGCCCACCGTGGCCGAGATGGGCTTCAGGAACTTTGAGACCTCGCAGTGGTACGGCATCCTGGCGCCGGCCGGCACGCCCGCGGACGTCGTCAAGCATCTGCAGGAAGAGTCGCTGAAGGCCCTCAAGTCCTCGGCCGTCACCGCCCGCTTCGCCACGGACAACGCGGTTGGCGGCGGCGGGCCGTCCAGCGAATTTGCCGCGTTTATCGCGAGCGAGCAAAAGATCTGGAGCGACATCGTCAAGCGCGCCGGCATCCACGCCGATTAAACGTCAAAGGGAGTCGCAAGAGATGCTGGATGTCCTGGTGATTGGCGGTGGCAATGCCGCTCTGTGTGCCGCCTTGATGGCGCGGGAGGCCGGCGCCAGCGTGCTGGTGCTGGAGTCGGCGCCGCGCGAGTGGCGTGGCGGCAATTCCAGCCACACGCGCAACCTGCGCTGCATGCATGAGTCGCCGCAGGACGTGCTGACCGACGCCTACCCGGAAGAAGAGTACTGGCAGGACCTGCTCAAGGTCACGGGCGGGCAGACCAATGAACAGCTGGCGCGCCTGGCGATACGCGAATCGTCGCGCTGCCGCGACTGGATGCGCCGGCACGGGGTGCGCTTTCAGCCCTCGTTGTCGGGCACGCTGCACCTGTCGCGCACCAATGCTTTTTTCATGGGCGGCGGCAAGGCGCTGATAAACGCCTATTACCGCAGTGCCGGGCGCCTCGGTGTGCAGGTCCGCTATGACGCGCCCGTCGATCGCCTGGAACTGCGCGATGGCCGCTTCGTGGCCGCGCACTGCGGCGCCGAGCGGATTGAGGCCCGCGCCTGCGTGGTGGCCAGCGGCGGCTTCGAGTCCAACCGCGAGTGGCTGCGCGAAGCCTGGGGCCAGAATGAAGCGGGCGAGTGGCCGGCCGACAACTTTGCCATCCGCGGCACGCGCTTTAACCAGGGCGTGCTGTTGCGCGACCTGATGGCCCAGGGGGCGGACACCATTGGCGATCCGACGCAAAGCCACTCGGTCGCCATTGACGCGCGCGCACCGCTGTACGACGGCGGCATTTGCACCCGCGTCGACTGTGTCTCGCTCGGTGTGGTGGTCAACAAACACGCCCAGCGTTTTTACGATGAGGGCGAGGACTTCTGGCCCAAGCGCTACGCCATCTGGGGCCGGCTGGTGGCGATGCAGCCCGGGCAGCTGGCCTATTCGGTGATCGATGCCAAGGCCGTGGGCCGCTTCATGCCGCCGGTGTTCCCCGGCGAAAAAGCCGATTCGCTGGAGCAGCTGGCGTGCCAGCTGGGCCTGGACGTGCAGGCGTTTTTGCGCACGGTGAATGACTACAACACGGCCTGCCGCGTCGGCACCTTCGACCATGCCGTGCTCGACGATTGCCATACCGAAGGCTTGGCCCCGGCCAAGACCCATTGGGCCCGGCCCCTGGATACGGCCCCGTTTTACGGCTATGCGCTCAAGCCCGGCATCACCTTCACCTACCTGGGCATGAAGGTCAACGACCAGGCGGCCGTGCATTTTGGCGGTCAACCCAGTTCCAACCTGTTTGCCGCCGGTGAAATCATGGCGGGCAACGTGCTGGGCAAGGGCTACACCGCCGGCGTCGGCATGACCATCGGCACGGCGTTTGGCCGGATTGCCGGCACCCAGGCCGCCCGGGCGGCCCTGAATCACGGAGCGCGACATGCAGCAGCTTGAAGCCCTGACCCGCGAAGCGCGCGCGCTGGCGGTCGGTGACCTGCCATTGACCCCTTTCGAGGCCGAAGTCGGCCGGCAAATGCAGATCTGCAATGCCTGCCGCTACTGCGAAGGTTTTTGCGCCGTGTTCCCGGCCATGACGCGCCGGCTCGAGTTTGGCAAGGCCGACATCCACTACCTGGCCAACCTCTGCCACAACTGCGGCGCCTGCTTGCATGCCTGCCAGTACGCGCCGCCGCACGAGTTTGCCGTCAACGTGCCGCAGGCCATGGCGCAGGTGCGCGGCCAGACCTATGCCGACTACGCCTGGCCGCCCGCCCTGGGGGCGCTGTACAAGCGCAACGGCCTGACGCTGGCACTGGCGCTGGCCGCCGGACTGGCGCTGTTCCTGGTGCTCGCCCTGGTGATGAAGGGCACGCTGCTGCATGAACCGCTGGCGGGAAATTTCTATGCGATCTTTCCGCACAACCTGCTGGTCTCCATGTTCGCGCCGATTTTCCTGTTTGCTGCGCTGGCGCTGGCACTGGGCGTGCGCAAGTTCTGGCGTGACGTGGCGCCAGGCGACGCATCGGGGGCCGCCACGGTTGAAGTCATGAAGCGGGAAGCGGCGGTCGAGGCCACCGTGGACGCGCTGCGCCTGAAATACCTCGACGGCGGGCATGGCGAGGGCTGCAACAACGACAGCGACGCGTGGACGCTGTGGCGGCGGCGCTTTCACCATCTCACCTTCTACGGTTTCATGCTGTGCTTTGCCGCTACTGCGGTGGCCACGCTTTACCACTATCTGTTGGGCCTGCAGGCGCCTTATGCGCTGAACAGCCTGCCGGTATTGCTGGGGACGGTGGGGGGTGTGGGCCTGCTGCTGGGCCCGGCGGGTTTGTTGTGGCTCAACCTGCGGCGCCACCCGCAGCACGGCGATGCGGCCCAGAAACCGATGGACCGCGGATTCATCGCCCTGCTGTTTCTGACCAGCCTGACCGGCCTGGCCTTGCTGGCCTGGCGCGACACATCGGCCATGGCCCTGCTGCTGGCGGTTCATCTGGGCGCGGTGATGGCCCTGTTTGCCACCCTGCCGTACGGAAAATTTGCGCATGGGGTGTACCGCTGCGCCGCCCTGCTGAAGTGGACGACGGAAAAACGCCTGCCCACCGGGCTGCGGCTCAGCGAAGACTGAGCGCCCCATCAACGAAACGGCAGTTTGGATGGACGGGGGGTGCGGGATATAGTCCAGCCCATGAACGATGCCGTTCCCCGTCATGTGCTGCCCGTGCTGGTACTGGCGCAGTTTGCCGGAACCTCGCTGTGGTTTGCCGTCAATGCGGTGATGCCGGACCTGCAGCGTGAACTCGGATGGCCGGCATCCGCCGTCGGCACGCTGACCTCGTCGCTGCAACTTGGTTTTATCGTGGGTACGCTGGTTTTTGCCGTCCTGGCCGTCGCCGACCGCTTTCCGGCCCGGCGGGTCTTTCTGGTGTGCTCACTGTCCGGTGCCCTATGCACCGTGGGGGCTTGGTGGATGGTGCGCGAGTTCACGGCCCTGCTGGTCTGGCGAACGGCGACCGGTTTTTTTCTGGCGGGCATTTACCCGGTGGGGATGAAGATTGCCGCGCAATGGTATTCACGCGGGCTGGGTGCCGCTCTGGGCCTGCTGATTGGTGCCCTGGTGCTTGGTTCGGCCAGTGCTCATGCGCTGCGTGGGCTGAGCGGTGAATTGCCCTGGCCCAGCGTCATGCTGGGTGTTGCCGCGTTGGCCGCTACCGGCGGTGTGCTGCTGTACGGCCTGTTGCCCGAGCCCCCTGCGGGTCCGGTGCGGCGCAGCACGCTGGAATGGCGCGCGTTGGCCACGCTGTGGACCGACTGGCGTGTGCGATCCTCGGTCCTGGGCTATTTCGGCCACATGTGGGAGCTCTACACCATGTGGGTGCTGGTGCCCCTGATTCTGGCCAGCCGGCTCAACGGGGCGGCGCTGTCGCTGGCTGCATTTGGCGTCGTGGGTGCCGGTGCCATCGGTTGCATGGGTGGCGGATGGGTCGCACAAAAAATCGGTAGCGCGCGGGTCGCGTGCGGGCAATTGGCGATCAGCGGCCTGTGCTGCCTGCTGGCGCCCTGGCTCATTGGCGCGCCGGCCGTATGGTTCGCGCTGTGGCTGCTGGTGTGGGGCATCACCGTGGCCGGCGACTCGCCGCAGTTTTCCGCGCTCACCGCCAGCAATGCGCCGCGCCAGGCGGTGGGCAGCGTGCTGACGCTGACCAACAGCATAGGCTTTGCGATTTCCATCGTTAGCATCGAGCTGTTCACCAGTCTGACACAGCGCCATGCGCTGGCGTCGCTGCTGCCCTGGCTGGGTGTCGGGCCGGCGCTGGGCCTGCTGGCCATGCGCCCCCTGTTGCGCCGCCAGCCTGAGCCGTCCTGAGGCTCTTACTGAAACGCCACCTCGGCAAAGCTCCTGAGCTTGCGGCTGTGCAGCTGGTCGATGCCTTCGCCGCGCAGCAGCTCCACCGCGCGGATGCCGATGCGCAGGTGCTGGTCGACCCGCTCGCGGTAAAAGTGGTTGGCCATGCCGGGCAGCTTGATCTCGCCGTGCAGCGGCTTGTCGCTCACGCACAGCAGGGTGCCATAGGGGACCCGAAAGCGGAAGCCGTTCGCGGCAATCGTGGCGCTTTCCATGTCAAGCGCAATGGCCCGGCTCTGGCTGAAGCGGCGCTGCGGCTGGTTGCCGGGCAGCAGTTCCCAGTTGCGGTTGTCGGTGGAGGCCACCGTGCCGGTGCGCATGATGCGTTTGAGGTCCGGGCCCTGCAGGTGGGTCACGTGTTCCACGGCCTGCTCGAGGGCCTTCTGGATTTCGGCCAGCGCCGGGATCGGCACCCACAGCGGCAACTCTTCGTCGAGCACATGGTCTTCGCGCACATAGCCGTGCGCCAGCACATAGTCACCCAGCTGCTGGCTGTTGCGCAGGCCGGCGCAATGGCCGAGCATGATCCAGGCGTGGGGCCGCAGCACGGCGATGTGGTCGGTGATGTTCTTGGCGTTGGCCGGGCCGACGCCGATGTTGACCATGGTGATGCCGGTGCGGTCGGCGCGCAGCAGGTGGTAGGCCGGCATTTGCGGCAGCCGCGGCGGCGCCATGCCCAGCTCGTCGCCCGTGATGGGCGGCATGCCGGCGCGCCGCGTGACCACATTGCCGGGTTCGATAAACGCGATGTACTCGCTGTCCGGGTCGGCCATGGCTTCGTGGCCCAGGCGCACGAATTCGTCGATGTAGAACTGGTAGTTGGTGAACAGCACAAAGTTCTGGAACCACTCGGGCGAAGTGCCGGTGTAGTGGCGCAGGCGCTGCAGCGAATAGTCGACGCGCGCGGCGGTGAAGAGCGAGAGCGGCTGCGGCTCGCCCGGCCGCGGCTCGTGGGTGCCGTTGGCAATGCCGTCGTCCATGGCGCTCAGGTCGGGCAGGTCGAAGGCGTCACGCATCAGCATGCGGCGCTTCACGCTCAGGTGGCCCTCGATATGGTCATGCTCGGCAAACGAAAAATGCACGGGGATGGGCTGGGTGCTGGTGCCCACTTCGAGCTCGACCGAATGGTTCTGCATCAGCAGGCGAAACTGCTCGAGGTAGTACTCGCCATAGAGGTCGGGCCGCGTCAGCGTGGTTTCAAAGCGGCCGGGCCCGGCCACAAAGCCATAGCTCAGCTGGGCGATGTCCGGCGTCTCCAGAATGGCGCGCGCCACCGTGTCGGTGTGTATGCGCACAAAGGGGTAGCAGGCGCGCACATGGCCGGGCAGGGTTTCTCCGGCAACATAGCGCTGCATGGCATCGCGCAGGTGCGCAATCTGCTGGTCATAGATGACGCACACCTGCGCCAGCGCGGCAGCGGGGTCGGAGTAGCGGGTCGGGGCAATGAAGGGGGGCAGGTAGGACATGGCGGGGAATTCTTGATTTCATTCCATCATAGAGCTATCGCCCGCAGGGCGGGCGCCTTCAGAGCCTGTTCTCAGGCCTTGACCGGCTCCCGCATGGTCACAAACTCTTCTGCGGCCGTGGGGTGGATGCCGATGGTGCTGTCAAACACCGCCTTGGTGGCCCCCGCCTTCATGGCCACGGCAAAGCCCTGCACGATCTCGCCCGCGTCCGGTCCCACCATGTGCAGGCCCACCACGCGGTCCGTGGCGTCGTCGACCAGCAGCTTCATCAGCGTGCGCTCCGTGCTGCCGCTCAAGGTGTGCCTGAGCGCCTTGAAGTCGGTGCGGTACACCCGGATGGCGCCAAATTGTTCGCGGGCGTCGGCTTCCGAATACCCGACCGTCCCGATATTGGGATGGGTGAACACGGCGGTGGGCACGAAGTTGTAGCTCATGCTGCGCGGCGTGTTGCCGGCGGTGGGGCCGAACAGGTGGTCCACCACCACCATCGCCTCGCCCAGTGCCACGGGCGTCAGCTGCAGGCGCGCCGTCACGTCCCCCAGCGCATAGATCGAGGGCACCGAGGTCTGGTACTGCGCATTCACCTGGATCGCGCCCACCTCGTTCACCGCCACACCCACGGCCTCCAGCCCGATCCCGCTGGCATTGGGCGCGCGGCCGGTGGCATACAGCACGCTGTCCACCAGGAAACTGGCCGGCTTGTCCTGCAGGTCTTTCACCTCAACCTGCAGCCCGTCGTCAGTTTTGGTGATGGTGCTTATTTGCGTGCCCAGTTGCAGGTTGATGCCGGTCTTGCTCATTTCCCCGGCAATGAAGCGGCGCACGTCGTCGTCAAAGCCCGTCAGAAGCTTGTCACGGCGATGGACCTGGGTGACCTGGGATCCCAGGCCGTTGAAGATCGATGCAAACTCGCAGGCAATGTAGCCACCGCCCACTACCAGCAGGCGCTTGGGGAAGGGGCTCAGGTCGAACATCTGGTCGGATGTCACCACATGCTCGCGGCCGGGGATTGTGGGCACGGTGGGGGTGCCGCCGGTCGAGACCAGGATGTTTTTGGCCGTGAACCGCCTGCCGTCGACTTCCACCGTGTGCGCATCCAGCAGGCGGGCCCAGCCCTCGATGATGGTCACGTCGGCGCTCGTGAGCAGCTGCACATAGACGCCGTTGAGCCGTGAAATCTCGCGGGCGCGGTTGGCCTTGAGGAGGTCCCAGTCGAAGGTGGGGGCCTCGCCGACCCAGCCAAACCCGAGCGACTCTTCAAAACTGTCGCCGTAATGGGCGGCGTAGCTGTAGAGCTTTTTCGGGATACAGCCGACGTTGACGCAGGTGCCGCCCATGGCGGCGACTTCGGCCAGCGCTACGCGGGCACCGCGCTGCGCGGACATGCGCGCGCAGCGCACGCCGCCGCTGCCGCCGCCGATGACGAAAAGGTCAAAATCAAAAGTTTGCATGCGCTTTTTCCTTTTTCTGTCTTCAGGACTGGAAGTCCTTGAGTTCCCTCTTGATCCACTCGATGAACACCCGGGTGCGCATGGGCAGCAGCCGGGCGTGCGGGTAGACCACGTTGATCGGGCGAACCGCCGGCTCAAAATCCTCCAGCACGGTGCACAGTTGCTTGCTTTGCAGAAACGGCGCCACCTGGTAGGACAAAAACATGCCCAAACCCGCACCGGCCACGCAAGCCGCAACGGCCGGCGCATTCTGGTTGAACTCCAGATTACCACTGACGGCCAGGCGCAGTGGCCGGCCCTGGTCATTGAACGGCCCCCAGGTGAGGGCATGCTCGGTCACACGCACGCAGTTGGCCTTCAGCAGGTCTTTGGGATGCCGGGGTACGCCGTGGCGCTGCAGCCAGGCGGGGCTGGCTACCACCAGGCGCCGGATGTGGCCGACCGTCTGCGCGACCAGCGTGGAGTCTTCGGGCTCGCCAATGCGTATGCCCACGTCAATGCCTTCTTCCAGCAGGTTGACCACGCGGTCCAGCAGCACCATGGAGCAGCGCATTTTTTCGTATTGCTGCACAAAGCGCGTCACGGCAGGGGCAACATGCATTTGCCCGAACAGCACGGGCGCGGTGATGGTCAGGTGGCCCGTCGGTTCGCCGGCCTCCGCCGTGAGTGCTGCTTCCGCATCATCCAGCGCGGCCAGCAATTGCCGGCAACTCTCCAGGTGCCGCCGGCCTTCCTCGGTCAGCGAAATGCGTCGCGTGGTCCGGTTGAACAGGCGCACGCCCAGTTGCGCTTCGAAGCCGGCCAGCGTGCGCACCATGGCGGGCAGCGACGACTCCATGACGCGGGCCGCAGCGGTCAGGCTGCCTTCTTCGGCAATATGAATGAAAGCCTGCATGGCCCTGAGCTTGTCCATGGCGCCATGGTAACCCGTGCTTGAAATTAATCCGATTTAGGGATTAGTTAAATCCTATATGAGCTATTTATTCAAATTAACGGATCAAACAGAATCCACCGTATTCGAATTCACCGTTCCCTTGTTCCCTTTCACCTTGTTCCATTTCATTAACCCTTTTGAAAGACCCGCATGAACGCAGTTGCCGCCGCCACCCCCAACGCAAGCCTCAAGGCGCTCCCGGCGCAGCCCATCAAGCTTTACCGCGTTGCCATTTCCGGCCACGCCCACCGGGTGGAGCTGTTCCTGTCGCTGCTGGGCCTGCCATTTGAGCGGGTGGAGATTGACCTGGCGGCCAAGGCGCATAAAACACCTGCATTCCTGGCCATGAACGCCTTCGGTCAGGTACCCGTGATTCAGGATGGCGACGTGACCCTGGCCGATTCCAACGCCATCCTGGTGTACCTCGCCCGGCGCTATGCGCAGGACGCAGACGCCTGGATGCCGACCGAGCCCGTGGCTGCGGCCGCCGTGCAGCGCTGGTTGTCGGTGGCGGCCGGCCAGCTGGCGTTCGGGCCTGCCGCGGCACGCGTCATCCAGCTGTTCAAGCGGCCCGACAGCCCGGACGCCGCCATAGACCGCGCGCATGCCCTGTTTGCCGTGATGGAGCAGCAGCTCGGGCAATCCGCGTTTCTCGCCGGCAACACGCCCACGCTGGCCGATATTGCCAACTACAGCTATACCGCCCATGCACCCGAGGGCAATGTGTCGCTGGAGCCTTACCCCAGGCTGCGCGCCTGGCTGGCCCGCATCGAAGCCCTGCCGCGCTTTGTCCCCATGGTCAAAACGCCCACCGGGCTGGCAGCATGAGCGAATCCGCGTTTCACGAGGGCGAGCGCGCGGTGCAGGCCCGGGTGGGTGTGCGGGAGCGGATGGCGCAGCTCGGCCCGCGCGTCATCCGGGACTTCATGCCCGATCAGCACCGCGCGTTTTTTGAGCAGCTGCCCTTGGTGATTGCCGGCACGGCAGACGCATCCGGCCAGCCCTGGGCCTCGGTGCTCGCGGCGCCACCTGGTTTCATTCACTCGCCCGATCCACAGCGGCTGGTGGTGCAGGCGCAGCGCCTGCCGGCCGACCCCCTGGAAGACACGCTGGCGGAAGGCGTGGCCATCGGCCTGCTGGGCATGGAGCCTCACACGCGGCGGCGCAACCGCATGAATGGCGTGGTGCAGGGCCTGGGCGCGGCGGGCTTTTCGGTGCAGGTGAGCCAGAGCTTTGGCAACTGCCCCAAGTACATCCAGGCCCGCGAGCCGGTGTATGACCTGGGCCGTGCGCGTGCGCAGCCTGTGGTGCATCAGGCGGGCCAGCTCGACGATGCGGCGCGCGCCATGATCGCGGCGGCCGACACCTTCTTCATCGCGACGGCCTATATGGGTGACAGTGGCAGTGACGACGCGGGGCGGGCCGGCGGGGTGGATGTGTCGCACCGCGGCGGCAAACCCGGCTTTGTGCGGGTAGACGCCGACGGCACGCTCACGGTGCCGGATTTCATGGGCAATTTCTTCTTCAACACGCTGGGCAATATTGCGGTCAATCCGCGGGCCGGCCTGCTGTTCATCGACTTTGACAGCGGTGACCTGCTGTACCTGGCGGTCACGGCAGACATCATCTGGGATGGCCCCGAAGTTGCGGCCTTTGAAGGCGCCCAGCGCCTGCTGCGTTTCAAGGTGCAGTCCATGAAGCGGGTGGAGGCCTCGCTGCCCTTGCGTTGGGGCCGGGCGGAGCTGTCACCTGTGCTGGAGGCCACCGGCGCCTGGGCCTGAGCTACTGTCTGGGTCTCCAGGAATCCGCCGCTGAACGGGATCAGCCGATCACCTCGAGCGTGAGTTCGCGTTCAAGCCATGCGCGGAATTTCTGCACGGCCGGCCGCTCCGCGCTGTGGGCCGAGACGACGATGCGGTAACCCATCCCCTCGACCGTCTGGCCGGGCAGGACCACTTGAAGCTGGCCGCTCCTGAGCAGGGGCAGCACCAGCGGCGTGCGTCCCATGGCCACGCCTGCGCCCTGCACGGCGGCGTTGAGCACATGTTCGTACTGCGAGAAATACAGGCAGGGCTGCTGCGGCGACTGCCGCAGGCCCAGGCGTTCGTACCATGCAGTCCAGGACATCCAGGAAAAGCGCATCGCCGGGTCGTAGTAAACGAGCAGCGGCGCGTGCAGTATGTCCGCGGCGGAGGCGATGCGCGCCGCGATGGCCGGCGCCGCCACGAGCATCACCTGTTCCTGCAGCAAGGGCGGCGGGCCTTCCACGCCGGCCTGCAGCGGACTCAGCCGCACCGCAAGGTCCATGCCCTCGCGCTCAAGGTTGAGCCTGGCCTCCGAGGCATCGACGCGTACATCGATGGCCGGCTCCAGCGCCTGAAACTTCGCCAGCTTGGGCGCCAGCCACAGCGCCGCAAAGGACGGCGTGGTGGTGACTGAGACCGACACCCGGTCCACGGCCAGCAGGCGGTCAATGGCCGTGGCCAGTTGCGCCAGCGATGCACGGGCCGCCTCATAGAGCTGCCGGCCCTCGGGTGTCAGGCTCAGCCCCTTGCCGCCGCGCAGGAACAGCGCCATGCCGAGCGCATCTTCAAGGCTTTTCACCTGCTTGCTCACGGCCGACTGCGTGATGCAAAGCTCCTCGGCCGCAGCGGTGAAGCTCAGGTGGCGGGCTGCCGACTCGAAGCCGCGTATCGCGTCGAGTGACATCGCGCGAAGGGAGTGGGATGAAGAGCTGTTGAGCATGGCATGAATGTTTGGAATACCCCGGATGACAAACCATCCGGCCACGCGGGCCGGTTCCAGAGAAGAATCAGATCACAGTTTTGAAGGAGACCATCATGAACGCATCGCAATTCCCGCTGAAGGTCGGGCTCATTCCCCAAACCCTGCACCTGCACCCCGGCGAGGCCGTGACCTGCACCCGGGGCGGTGTCTGGATCACCAGCGACGCTATAACCGGCGATGGCATAGCCGGCGATGTCGTGCTGGACCGCGGCCAGGCCTTCGTGGCGCAGCGGGCCGCCGACTACTACGTGAGCGGGCTGCGGCGCCACGGCGCCTGCAGCCGCATCGCCTTTGCTTCCCAACCCTAAAACCAAATCTAAACCGAATGGCACTTACTTTGGCTCATAGGCATGACCATGCCTCTGGACGTGTCGGCGAGCCTGGTCGCGGGGCACCTTCAACCAGGGGTAGGGTTTGGGCCTTCGTTTTCGCATTCGCGGCTCGATGCGTCCGGGTCGATGGCCGACCCTGCATTGTGCGATCAACGTGAATAGCCGCCCGCAATCCTTCGTGGCCGAGAGGCCTCGCGAGACCCACTCTGTCCACAGTTGCACCGTGTGCTTGAAGC